>JAAYIZ010000051.1 GCA_012523215.1 Thermovirga sp. | reverse complement strand
GCGGTCCTTTTGTGCCTCACCAGGGCCAGTGGGGGTTTTGCGAAGATAAACAGGGATGTCATGGAGTCTTTGTGGCCTGTTTTCCTTTCCACGGCGGAGAGAAACCGGGCCGTGGAGGGCATCACCAGGCTTTACACCCGCGACCCCGTATCGGGCCTTTTTGTCCGGGATATGATCCTCGGGCTCATGAAACTGGAGATGGACCGTTCCAGGCGTTACGGGTACCCCCTCACGGCCATGGCGGTGGAGGTCACCAACCTCGACCGAATTTGGAGGACCGGCGGCGACGACGCCGTTTCCGAGACGGTCCAGGTGCTTTCCCGGGAGGTGTTGAAGAACCTCAGGAGCGTGGATATTGGAGGACGGGTGGGCGACGGTCGTATCGTCGTACTGCTGCCCCATACGCCCATGGAGGGCGCCCGGGTGGTCTCGGAGAGGATAAGGTCCCGGCTGGGCGCGATATCTCCGTCGCAGAGCCTGCCGGTAGAGACCGATGTGAGGATCGCTCTCAGGAGTGATGAGTGCAGGGAGCCCCAGGACCTTCTCGCCCGGCTGGGTTTCACCGGCGACGGACCGAGGTCCTCATGACAGATCGGAAAGCCCGGAAAGGAATTCCACGGTTTTGTCCAGGTCTTCGGGGGGAGGCACCCTCAGCCTGACGGCCGAATCGTCGAGGTCCGGATAGGCGGATCCGGGTTCGCTGTCGATCCCCAGGCGGGCCAGCAAGTCGAAAAGATTTCCCCTCCTGCGGCGCGCCATCATTATCGGTGTCGAAGGATGGGTGACCGCCATTTCCAGGTCCTTCGCCCCCGCCAGGGCGCCCAGCATGGCCGCCTTGGCTCCCCTTACGTAGGTTTTCGTCCGATCAAGAAATACCGAGTCCTTTAAAGCCGCCAGGGCTGTCTTGATGCCCGGGAGGCTCACGCCAAAGGGGCGCTGGAGCAGGCGATATATCTGGAGCAGCTCGAGGTCGCGTATCACCCCGTAGCCCACGCGCATGCCTGCCAGGCCCCAGGCCTTGGAGAAGGACCTGGTGACGATGCAGTTGGGGTGCTCGAGGGCCACGGCGGACTCCTCCAGGGGGAGGTAATCCCCGTAGGCTTCGTCGACGATCACCCAGCAGCCTCTCTCGAGGCACGCCGTTACGACCGTTTCCAGGTCTTCCAGTAGGAGAACCTGCCCCGTGGGGTTGTGGGGTCTGTCGATGAAGAGAACATGGGGGCGCAGCCTGGCGGCCCTCATCCAGACTTCGAGCCCCGCCTCGAAACGTGGACCTTTCAAAAGCACCGGGTGGTAGCGGACGCTACCCTGCATGGCCTGGAGGGGCATATCGGTGAACTGGGGGGAGACCCCCGAAAGCAGGGAGCCCGGCGGGAGTAGCAGGCGCGTCAGCGTGACGAGCACGTCCATTGATCCCTGTCCCAGGACGATGCCCTCTGCCAGCCTTTCATTTCCCAGGTACCGGGCGATGGCTTCCGTGAGGTCCTTCGCCACCGGCGGAGGATAGTCGCCGATGTTTCAATCCTTGCAGGAGGTGAGAAGCTTCCTGACGGAGGGAGGAACGCCCAGGGGGTTGGTGCCGAGCCCGCAATTTACCAGGGACGAACTGGTTGGCCGATGGAGCTGGCTTTCGCTCCTCTTCGCGTAGCTTTCCCGGGTCATCTCAAGGATATGCCTGGGGAGTCTGCCCTTCCACAAGTTGAATCCCTCCTAACGATTGTTATGCTATAATAGCGGTGCAACGGGTAAAAGAGAACAGGCCCTGCGGTGTTCGTGAACATGGTGAAGTGCCTTGAGCCAACACCCGGTCTGGGGAGACTGATCTACCCGCCGGACGTGGCGGC
>JAAYIZ010000050.1 GCA_012523215.1 Thermovirga sp. | reverse complement strand
TATTTTTCTCCCACTGCGGCTTGAGATGCCTCTATTGCCAGAACCACCGGATCAGCTTCAGGGGCGACGGCGAGTATTTAACCTGTCAAGGCTTAGCGGAGATGATGATGAAGCTCCAGGAGTCGGGTTGCCACAACGTCAACCTCGTCACCCCGACCCACTACCTGCCCGGCATCCTGGAGGCCCTGGTTTTGGCCGTTCCAATGGGTTTCAGGCTGCCCCTGGTCTACAATACCTCCGGTTACGAAAAGCCGGAGATACTGCAGCTCCTGGACGGGATCATCGATATCTACATGCCCGATTTCAAGTACTGGGACCCCCGAAAGGCGGCCCGGTATTCCTCCGGGTCGGAAGATTACCCCGAATTCGCCAGGGCTGCGCTGTCTGAGATGCATCGGCAGGTTGGAGATCTCGAAGTTGACGAGCGGGGGATAGCAAGGCGGGGCCTCATCATCAGGCATTTGGTGCTCCCCGGCGGGGCCGCCGGTTCCAGGGATGTTCTGCGCTTCATCGCCGAAGAGATCTCTCCCGGCAGTTTCGTGAATATAATGGCCCAGTACAGACCCGAGCATGAAGCCTTCCGGTACACCGAAATAGCCCGACGGATCACGGTGGAGGAATTCCGCAAGGCTCTTGAGTGGGCAAAGGATTTCGGCATCGGGATAGCCAATTCCTGATAGTGAAAAACCAAGGTCTAGGAGGAATCGGAATATCCAAAAGGGGAGACCCTACAGGGTCTCCCCTTTGTCCTTGAAGTGAAAAAGGGATCAGGTCGCCTATTCCTCCGGCGGAGCCTCCCCGTCATCGGCTCCCGGAATCGACTTCTCACCGGTTGTATCCCCGGCGGATACCTCGCCGCCAGGTTCTAAGGATATCTCCACTGGCTGGTCCGACGAGGTCGCGACGGGGATGGCGGGTTTCCTAAAGGTTTTGACCTTTGGCGCCTTCGCGGGTCCAGGGGGCGGCTCTTCAGGTTCCACCGGAGTGCCTGTCCCTTCGCCAGCCTTTGTCAGCGTGCTGTCCGCTTCCCCCTTTTTCCCAAGGGTTTCTAAATTGGGCTCTTGTTCTGAAGTCGCCTCCACTTTCGGTGGTTCGGCAGGGGCGGGCTGTTGCTCTTGCTCAACCCCTCCGATCGGTTGCTTTGCCGGTTCGGGCTTCTCCTCCACCGGTTTTGGTGCCGGAGCGGCCGTAGTGACGGGGGCCGGCCTTTTCACGGGGAGCTGAACCGGGGCCTTGGATTCGGGCTTGGCGCCGGGTATGACCTGCTGAAGAATTTTGTCCTTCAGGCTCGGCTCTTCCCCTGAAGGGGCTGTTGACCCGCCGGGGGGTTGATCTTGGGGTTTCACCCCGGGGATCACCTGTTCCAGAATCTTTTGAGGAAGCGGGGTTTCTTCCGCATCGGCAGGTTCTTCGGCGGCTGTCACCTTCTTTTCCCCCGGCGCCACCTTGATGTTGGATAGGGAGGGTTTGTCAAAAGTGCCGCCGAGGCTGAAGCTCACGTCCCTGAAGTCGTCATCCCGAAGGCTTGAACCCGCACCTTCCAACACGCCTGTCAGGATCCCGGCAAGGTTCTGGGTGGAAGCCAGGCCGCCCAGTCCACCGGTGGCCCCTCCGAGGAGGGCATTGATGACCTTTATGTTTATTTTGCCGTTGCAGGCCAGGTTGAGCTTCCTGTCCGGTCCCACGCCTCCCGACGCGGCCAGGAATTCGTACAGGGGATCCCCCTGCGGCGCCCTGACCAGGGTGTCCTTGGCCAGGATCAGTTTCCCCGTCTGGAGGTCGAAGGGGGCGTAGACCGAGGCGAACTGTAGTCCCTTGGAGCGATGGACAGCGGCCATCAGGTCGACCAGTTTGAACCCCGAGATCTGTCCCTGACCCGTCTTGAGAAGTCCCTTGCCCGTATATTTCAACTGCTCGCCGAGGCTTCCGTTCAGCTTCGCGAAAAGTTCGGCCCTGCCGGTGATGTGCCCCTGCAGATTGAAAGCTTCCTTCAGGAGCGCGTCCACATCGGTGTCCTTAATCTCTACCTCGTCGTAGAAAGTCATGCCCGACAGATTCAGCGCGAAATCGTTCAGTATCTTCCCCCCGTAGAGCCGTCCCGCCCCGTCGGGTGAAGTCAGCCTTTCCCCGTCCAGCGCCAAGGGAAGGACTATATTGGTTATCTCCATTCCCATGACCCGGACCGAGGCTGAAGTGGCCTTGCCGGAACCGCTATTTCCTCCTTTACCGAAACGGCCCTGGAACTCCAAGTCGGCTTTCCCGGTGATATTCAGGGGCTTGAGTTTCTCGAATCTCGAGAGGAGGGGATTCAGCTCCAGGCTCTTGCCGTTGATTTCCAGATCGGAGGCAAAGGGCGTCAGCCGGACGTCACCTGTGACCGACATTGAACCGTTTCCCACCTTGCCGGAAAGGTCTTCTATCCTCATGCTGGTTGTGTCCCCGGAGATCTTGACCTTTACGCCGTCCACCTTGAGGCCCGCGGCAGCGATGAAGGGCGCTGTGGCGTTTATCGAGAGCTTCGGGTTTTCGAAAACCCCGTTAGCGACGGCATCGCCCGTAAGGATGCCAGCCAGCGGGAGCTTCGCCCCCCCCTTGAGGGTCATCTTTTCGAGGTCGATGTTCGAGGCCTTCACGGCCAGGTTAAGGGCCGTCTTTTCCAAGGGGTCCTCCAGGGTGACGCTCCCGCCTGCCGTAAGGGTCCCCGCGCCCATCAAAGCGTTCCCCTGTCTTATCGTTATGACCTTCGCCTTTTTCTCGAGCTCCACTTTCAACGCCTGGATCATGGTTCCCGCTATCGAGGCGGAATCAGCGCTGATATCCAGGCGCAGATCGGAGGGGACCCCTGCCTTGAGGTCGGAGATGTCCGTACCGGCCCTCAGGTTCGTAAAGCTGTAATCGTCCATGAGCGAGAGCGCCCTGGAAAGAAGGCTGACATGGACAGAGGGCCTCGATAGAGGGCCCTTGACCTCGGCCTCTACAGCCATTTCTCCTTTCAGGCGATATCCGGATACGGGCGGGTAGAAGGTAGAGAAGAAAGCAGGGTCTAGATTCGAGGCAAGTATCGCGATGTCTCCCGTCCTTTTGTCGGAAGTCAGGTTCGATATCTTGCCTTTACCGGAGATGACGGCCCTCTTCCACTCGGCTTTCATGTCGGAGAAGGAAAG
>JAAYIZ010000049.1 GCA_012523215.1 Thermovirga sp. | reverse complement strand
GAACCGGGCCATGACTTCCAGGTGGAAGCGGTAGTAGTGGATCCGCCGGAGCTAACGATCCAGGGCCCTTTCGAGTCGATAGAACGGATCGACCAGGTCATTCTAGCTCCCATCGACGTGACGGGGCTTGCTTCGGATGTCAGCGAAATCTTGACCGCGCCGGATCCGGCCGATGATGCCCAGATCGTGGACGTACCGTCGGTCCGGGTGAGGATCCACCTCGCCCCCAGGACAGAAAGAAGGCTTTTCGCGAAGATACCCGTCAGGCTTACCGGCAGGAGCATATACCCAGGCTGGAGGGTAGAGCCATCCGAGGTTAACGTCATCCTCGAGGGACCACCGTCGCTCCTGGACTCCATCGAAGCCGAGGGCAGCCCGGTGGACGTCTTCGTGGACGTGACGAACCTGGTCTCTCAGAAGATTACCGTGCCGGTTAAGGCGACCGTGCGATCCAAGGGTGTCACCCTGGCCGATGTTGATTCCCCTAACGTAACGGTCTATGCGTTGACGGAGTAGGATCAAGGAAAGAGGTGTTCCGATGCTGGGTCCTTCGAAAAAAAGCCGTTGCCTCTTTGGGACAGACGGTGTCAGGGATGTGGCCAATCGGGGCCTCATGACCCCCGAGATGGCGCTGCGCCTCGGCCGGTCTTACGCTCTTTTTCTCATTGAAAGGGGGGTATCCCGCCCGACTATCGCTGTCGGAAGGGACACGAGGCGCTCCGGGGCAATGATCGAAATGGCCCTCGTCTCGGGTTTACTCTCCGCCGGCGCCGAAGTGAACTCCCTGGGGGTGATTCCTACTCCGGGAGTGAGCTTTGCCGTCAAGAGGCTTTCCTGTGACGGTGGGACCGTCGTAAGCGCATCCCACAACCCTTTCGAATACAACGGGATAAAATTTCTGGGCAGGGATGGCGGCAAGCTGGACGACGATGACGAGGCGGAGATCGAGGAATACCTCGCCGATGTCGTCTTTGATGAATGGAGGCCCACCGGATCATCGGTGGGTTCCATATCATCGAGGCCCGAGATCCTCTCTGAGTACGCGGAACACCTCGTAAGGACCTGTTGCCTTGGTATAGATCCCGAACTCTCCATCGTGGTTGACTGCGCCCACGGGGCGGCCTCAGAGGCCGCAGCCATGGTGTTCGGAAGGTGTTTCAAAAAGGCCGTCCTCATCTCGGACAGGCCCGACAGGAACAACATCAATGACGGATGCGGCGTGATCCACATGGAAAATGTCGCCTCCAGGGTTTTGTCAGGGGGCCATTCCTTGGGTATGGCCCTCGACGGTGACGCCGACAGGGCACTTTTCGTCGATTCCGGGGGCAGGATCATCGACGGCGATATCATCCTCTGGGTCCTCGGAAGATGGCTCCTTGCCGAGGGGGAGCTTGGCAACGGTGTAGTCGCAACGGTGATGAGCAACAAGGCCCTGGAAGAAAAACTTGCCCAGGAGGGTATACCGCTGAGGCGCTGCTCCGTCGGTGACAGGTATGTGCTGGATGCCATGAGGTCGTCGGGGTCGAACCTCGGCGGCGAGCAATCGGGCCATATCATCGCCAGCGGCTTCTTTTCAACCGGCGACGGTTTAGGTTCCGGCCTCCTTTTTCTCTCGGCCTGTCGCCGGCTGGGTGAGGATATCGATACCCTGGTAGAAAGGTTCGGAAGGTACCCCCAGGTTTTAAAGAATATTCATACCCGCGACAAGGATGCCTTTCTAAGCCATTCCAGAGTGCAGGAAGCCATCAGCCAGGCCCGACTCGATTTGGGAGGCCTGGGCAGGATCCTGATCAGGCCCTCGGGCACGGAACCCCTCGTGCGCGTACTAGTGGAGGCCAGGGATGACACGTTGTTGAAGGCCGTTTCGGAGGCTCTTTTCGAAAGGATCGTGAGGACCGCGCAAGACTCGACCATCGGCAGCCTCCATGGGGGTGAGGAGCTTTGATAGGTAATCGTGCTAGGAAATGCCTTTTCCCCGTCGCGGGCATGGGCACAAGGTTCCTCCCCGCGACGAAGGAAATACCCAAGGAGATGCTCCCCCTCCTCGACAAACCCCTTATCCAGTACGGGGTCGAGGAGGCCGTACTGTCGGGATGTGGCGAGATCGTATTTGTCACAGGCAGGGGCAAGAGGGCCATTGAGGATTACTTCGACAGATCCATCGAGCTCGAACAGCTGCTCATCGAAAAGGGCAAGGCCGAATGTGCCAGGACGGTGAGGGAGATAAGCGAGATGGCCGATTTCGCCTATGTGAGGCAGTCCGAACCCCTCGGCCTAGGCCATGCGGTCCTCTGTGGTGAACCTTTCTGCAGGGGAGGATATTTCGGGGTTATTCTTCCCGATGATGTGATGATCCACCATCCAGATTCTCCACCCGTGCTCGAACAGCTTTTCCAGGTTCACCAGAAGCTCGGCGGATCAGTGATCGCCCTCGAGGAAGTTCCTCCGGAGGATGCCGGTAGGTATGGAATGATCAAGGGCGAGCAGGTTGAAAAAGGCCTTTTCAGGATAGAGGACCTTGTGGAAAAACCCGGACCCGGCAGGGAGCCAAGCCGGTACGCGGTGATGGGACGATACGTCCTGTCGCCAAAGGTTTTTCGTTACCTCAAGAGTTCCGCTGCCGGGGCCGGCGGGGAGATACAGCTCACCGATGCCCTGAGGGTACTGGCAAAGGATGAGCCCCTCTGGGGTATCCTTTACAGGGGCGAGAGGTTTGACTGCGGGACCATGGAAAGCTGGCTGAAGGCCACGCTGGGCATGGCCCTGCGGAGAGAAGAGTTGCGCGGCATCGTCCTTTCCGAGCTAGAGCGGCTAGGGATCATCCTGGATGGAGGTGACGGGGTGACCTAGATCGAGAGAGGAAAAAGCGGCTGTCCTAGCGCCAGAACAGGCCATGCCAGTTGACGAGGTCCGGGGAGCATCGAAGGTTCGGCGGATGCCCCGGTGGCACGAACGGAGAGGCCATTAAGCCGCGCCCACAAAACCGGAGAGCGATACCCGGGACAAAAGGGGCGGTATCCGTTTTTTTGCCGCGAACGAAAGGCGGTGCTCAGGCAGGAATGTGCGGGATAGTTGGTTATGTCGGCGGACGGGAGGCTCGCGAAGTCCTCATCGACGGGCTCAAGAGGCTTGAGTACCGAGGTTACGACTCGGCAGGATTGGCCCTGGGGACAGGCGATGACCTCCTCATCCTCAAGGAGGTCGGCAAGGTGGAAGACCTCGAGAGGATGCTTCAGGAATTACCCCCCTGTTCCACTCAGGGGATAGGACACACCCGGTGGGCCACCCATGGCGGGGTGTCCCGGATTAACGCCCACCCCCACAAGGACGGCAGCGGCAAATTTGCCCTAGTGCACAACGGGATCATCGATAATTTCGCGGAACTAAAGGAAGAACTCGAGAGAGAAGGGACCGTGTTTCTCTCCGAGACGGACACGGAGGCGATTGTACATCTTATTTCGTCCTCCTTCTCCCGAACAGGCGACATCCTGGAAACCCTGGTCTACTTGCAAAAGAGGCTGAGAGGCACCTTTGCCCTGGCAGTGATGCAGCAGGGCCTTCCCGACAGGATCTACGCCATCCGAAGAGGCTCCCCCCTCGTCTTGGGTTCGGGCGACGGAGAATCTTTCTGCGCTTCGGACATCCCCGCCTTCCTGCCCTACACGAGGAAGATACAGTACCTGGAGGAGGGCGACATAGCGGAGATATCTCCCGGAGGCATCAAGATCTGGGATGAGGGCGGAAGCTCTGTGGACAGACCCGTCGTCACCGTCGACTGGGATATGTCCATGGCGGAAAAGTCGGATTTTTCCCATTACATGCTCAAGGAAATCCACGAGCAGGGAGCGGTCCTCCGCCGTTCCCTCCAGGGGAGGGTCGTCGGTGGGAAGACGGTTATAGACG
>JAAYIZ010000048.1 GCA_012523215.1 Thermovirga sp. | reverse complement strand
TTTCGTACATGATCTTGAAGGTCTGCCTATGATTCCCGTCGTATAAATCCTCCGGCAGAAGCGCCTCTAGGCATATGGTCAGGACATCGCTGTCCAGAAGGCAGTCCCATATCACCGTCCTCTCGGCTTCGATGCTGTGGGGCGGAATCCTCTCGAAGAGTTTGTCACTCAAACTTTTCGTCCTCCACCTGTAAGGTCATCCCCGCTTCAACCCCTTGGTAGAGTTTTATTGAAAAGGAGTACGAACCCAATTCCTTCACCGGCGAAGGGAGTCGGACATCCTTTTTATCGATGGGGACGCCAAATCTTTCCTGAACATGTTGCGCCACCTGGGCCGCCGTGACACTACCGAACAGTTTCCCCTTCTCCCCGGCAGAAACCTTGAGTACGACCTGCTTGCCCTGGAGAAGGGCCCTGCTGGCCCAGGCCTCCTCTTCCTCGCGCCTCGCCCTGGTTTCCCTCGTTTTCTGCTGCTGTTCCCATTCCCTGAGTTTTTCCCTGGTCGCCTCTTCGGCCATCTCCCTGGGGATAAGGTAATTTCGGCCATACCCCTCGGCCACATCGATCAAATCGCCCTTTTTCCCCAGCTTAGACACATCGGTCAGCAGAATAATTTTCATCCTCTTCCCTCCCGGAACCTGGATCGCAGGTTGAACCACACATCAATGATACCCAAAATAAGGATTATCTGCACAAAAAATGGGACGATGAAGACAACCACCGTCAGGGCGATCTTCAGAAAAAGACCCAAACCCTTGGATCGCATGAAGAACCAGCTCACGGCCAGCCCCTGGAAGAAAAACAATGTCGTCACCAGGAGGCGCAGGTTCAGCGCCGTCTTTTGCAAAAAAGCCATTGAGGGATAGTGACTCCCTGCCAGTTGAAGCACCATGGAAGCGATAAGGGCCCAGAAGATGCTTTTTGGGAAGCGCCACTGGCTGAACTCGGGAAGCCGGGGAAGAGTTTCCCTGCCCAACCTTTTTAGCACCACGGCGCTTACAATATAGCTCAGGAAACAGTCCACCGTCGCCGCCATGACAAGAAGAGCCGGGAAGATCGACGGGATCAGCGACAGAGTGGTCCGCATCTGTTCCTTCGCCAGTGACAACGACTGCTTCGACATGCCCAGGCCCGAGTAAACCGAGGAGATCCTTTCAATCATGGACATGATTTCTGCCTCCTCGAAGCCAAAGGGGTTGATCTCCGTCAGTTTTACAACGATAAACATCAGAAGTAGTTTGCTCCCTATGGAGACGAGTATCCCGTAAAGGATAATATCGACGGCCCTATCATACCGCCTGCCCAGGGCCCCGAGGGCTATCCCTAGGAATCCGAAACCGAAGCAGAAGAAAAGAGCTCCGACCGCTCCGGTGAAGGCGGCCGAAATGATCGTCGCCACCGCAACGCCCAGCACCGCCCTCCCCAGGCTGTGCCGAAGGCCCAGGACAACCAACGGAGCCGGACAGACCAGGGAAAAGGCAAACCCTATAAGAGGTAAAAAATGGCCCGCGAGGAAAAGCACGGCGGAAAGGGCGACGAGCAGCGACGATTCAACTAGGGCCCTGGTCTTATCCATAAATAAACGACCTCCCGACAAAACAGGGGGGGGAGAAGCCTCGGCCCCTCCCCCCGTAGGAACGTGCGTCTTCTCTCCTACTCGGAGCTATACGGAAGAAGCGCGAGGTAGCGCACTCTTTTGATCGCTTCCGTGAGTTGCCTCTGGTGCTTGGCGCAGTTTCCCGTCACCCTCCTGGGAACGATCTTGCCGCGCTCACTTATATATTTTCTCAGTTTTTCCACAT
>JAAYIZ010000047.1 GCA_012523215.1 Thermovirga sp. | reverse complement strand
GCCTTCGTGATGCCGTGGACGAAGGGTTTAACCTTCGGGCCCTCGCGGAGCTTCCGGACGAATGTCACCCGCTGGATGATATTCTTCTCGTCCTTCCTAGGCCCGCCCATGGGGCGGACTACGAGTTCCTGGAGATCGGGACACTCCGCCAGGACGTCAACGATCGTCTGGTTGACTTCAGTGCCCGCATCGACAATCGCAGTCCCCTTCCTGTCAATTACTGCCTCGAGTATAACTTTCCCGTAGATCTTCGCCGCCAGCAGGTCCCGGAGGAACCTGTCCCGGGAAAAGATGGCCCCGTCTATTTCTATTGCGGATATGCTCCCGTCCAGCACTCCTTTGATTATAGACGCGTCCACGAGCTGGGGAATGTGGCGCAGCGCGTTGCCGTCCCTGTCGATGGCCTGGGTCAGGGGCTTTCCCCACCGGTCCTTCAGGCTCTCCTCCAGCTTGTCGGGGATATTGACCCTTTCCACCGAGTGCCACACCATTACGGAAGGCACGTTCAACTCCCTGCACCGGGCAGCGTTCTTCACCGTAAACAGCCTGTCGGCCTTTGCGATGACTTCATAATCCACGATGACATCATCAGCAAGGTAAACTCTGTTGACCAGTTGTTCCAGTAACCTCCCGTCACGTACCAATAATGGTGTAGGGGTGTTTTCAGTTATCATGCCGAGCTGTCCGAGGGTCAGGTGGGTGCCGGCAGGCACTTCCTTCCCGTCGGAGGAAATGAAGGGACTGATGAGGTCCTTCCCCTCCATCTGTTTCCTGAATCCCCCTTCGCCAATGATGAGGGTGATGCCCCTCTCTTCGCCATCCTCAACCACCAGGGATGAGATCAGCATACCGGGGCGAAGGAGGGTTCGGATCATGTCTTCGTTAAGAGGGGCTCCGATAAATCTCTTTATTTCTTCATTTCTTTGTGAAGATATAATGTCTCTGAGAATGCAGCCTGAGAATATCCGCACCGCCTCGGCAATGTTGTGCTCGTTCTCCCTGCCTATCTGTGCCGTCTCTTCGTCGATGTCGTCGGTCCAGACAAGGTCTCCGGCCACAAAAGACGTATCGCCCTCCTCGGTGATCTTCACCCGGTTTACGGGAGCCACCTTCCGGAGGATGACCTCGATATGCTTGTTGTTTATGGAGACACCCTGCGAGCGGTACACTTCCTGGATCTCATCCACAAGGGCACGCTGCACCGCCTCGATCCCCTCAACCTCGAGAAGCTGCTGGGGATCCACGTTGCCCTCGGTGATCCTGTCGCTCTTCCTCACCTCGTCACCTTCCCTCATGAGGAGGTTCTGGCTGATGGGGATATTGTATGCTGTTTTCTCTTCACTTTCTTCACTTGCGGAAGAGATGATGACCTTTCTTTTTCCCTCCATGACCCGGATCTCGGAACCCCTTCCGTCGACACCGGCAAGGTAGGCCACTTTCTTCGGCCGGCGGACCTCGAAGAGCTGTTCGATACGGGGAAGACCCTGGGTGATGTCCTCGCCGGTCAGACGGACGCCTCCAGTGTGGAAGGTCCGCATTGTGAGCTGGGTTCCCGGCTCGCCTATGGACTGGGCAGCCACCACACCCACGGCCTCGCCGATGGGAACTTCTTTCCTCGTGGCCAGGTCCATTCCATAGCATACCTGACAGATCCCGTGCCTCAGACCGCAGGTCAGGGGGCTGCGAACTTCCACTGAGTCTATGCCTGCCCGTTCGACCGACTCGGCCTTCTCCACGGAGATGCATTCCCCGGCCGATACGATGGTCTCCCCTGTCGCGGGATCGGCAATGTCCTTCAGGGCCGTACGGCCGTAGATCCTCTCCGAAAGGGGGATCATGACCTTGCCGTCCTGCTTCAGGGGCTCGATGCAGATGCCGTGGTCAGTGGCGCAGTCATGTTCCGTTATGATAAGGTCCTGGGCCACGTCAACAAGCCGCCTGGTGAGGTACCCCGACTTGGCCGTCCGGAGCGCCGT
>JAAYIZ010000046.1 GCA_012523215.1 Thermovirga sp. | reverse complement strand
GCTCAGGACGGTCTACGTGACCGCCTCGGAGGAGAGGCTCGAGGACGTGGCCGTCACGCTCCAGAGGATAGACCACCCGGGGAGGCAGGTCATGCTCCAGGCCAGGATCGTGGAGGTCTCCGACTCGGGCTCCGACGAGGTCAAGAGCCTGGTTAACGCCGTCTACGAGAGGTGGTACGCCTCCTTCTCGAGCACCGGCGGCACCCTGGGCTACTACGACGACGTGGACAAGACGGGCATCTACGACCCCTCGAGGACGAACAGGGAGATAAACCTCCCGGAGAGCATCACCTTCCCCGACATGGCCGACAGCGCCCTGGGGTTCTTCGACGCCAGCCTGCAGCTACTGGTGAAGCAGGAAAAGGCCAAGATGCTCGCCAGCCCTTCGGTGGTGACCCTCGACGGCCAGAAGGCTTCCATAAAACTTTTAACCGATATCAAGTATGTTTCCGAGCGGGACGACCAGGGCAGGCCCACCTACGGCGAGGTCGAGTCAGGTCCCGCCCTGGAGTTCACGCCCACCGTGGGGCGTTCCGAGATCGTCACCATCGAGATGAATGTCAAGACCGGCGACGCCAAGCTCACCTACGACTCGCTGCTGAGGGGGTACATACCCGAGTCGAGCACCCGCGAGGTCGAAACCGTCGTCAGGGTCAGGGATGGAGAGCCCTTCGTCGTGGGGGGCCTTTTCCACGAGAGCAAGACCGACAACGTCTGGAAGATCCCCGTCATCTCCGAGATTCCCCTGCTGGGTGAACTCTTCAAAGGGAAGAGTTCCAGCGTATCCAAGTCGGAGGTCATCATGGTGGTGGTCCCCTACATCCTCGACGTCCCCGAGTCGCCGATCCTGGGCAGCGACGTCAGGCTGAATTAAAAATATCACCGGGGACTGGAAACCGTGCCCCCTAGGCGTTAAACTGAAAGGCCGGGCAGGGGATGTACGCCGATAACTGAATTTATTCTTTTTTATCGTCCAGCGGGAGGTTTGCTTTATGGGTCAAGTGGTAGACACGAGCAGTTTCCATTCCGGCATGAAGGTCCTCTGGCAGGAAGGGATCTGGGAGATCATAGACTGCCAGCATCACAAGATGGGAAGGGGAGGGGCCATTGTCAGGACCAAGCTCCGCAACCTGGAGAGCGGTTCCATAGTGGAGAATTCCTTCCGCTCCGGCGAGAAACTCGAGAGGGTCGTCTTCGACGACAAGGCCGCCCAGTACCTCTACCAGGACGGCGAGAACTACGTCTTCATGGACCTGGAGAACTACGACCAGATCTACATCCACAAGGACAGCCTCGGCTCGGCCGCTTCCTTCCTGACGGACAACCTCGAGGTGTCCCTCGAGATGTACGAGGGCAAGATCATGGGGATCGAACTCCCCACGAGCGTGGAACTGAAGGTCGTGGAGACCTCCCCGGGGTTCAAGGGTGACACCGTTTCAGGAAGCGGCAAACCGGCCACCCTGGAGACGGGGCTCACTCTCACGGTACCGATGTTCATCGAAACCGGCGAGGTCATCGTGGTGGATACCCGGACGGGAGAATACCTCGAAAGGGCCAGGCGGTAAAAAACCAAGGGGAGGTCGATGAAGTATGAGTGCAAGGGAAAAAATAGCGTTCCTGGAGGGCCTCCTGGAGGGGCTGGATCCCAAGGGGGATCCCGAGAGGAAGATCTACTTCGCCATCGTCGAGACGCTCCACGCCCTGGCCGACGAGATCGACGACCATGACGAACTCCTGGAAGAGCAGCGGGAGACCATCGAGGATCTCTCGGAGTACTGCGAACAACTGGAAGAGGACCTGAGCCGGCTCGAGGGTGACCTGGACGACAGGGACGACATGCTCGAGGAGGAGGCCGGCGACACCTTCGACTCCGTGGAGTGCCCCCAGTGCGGTCATGTCTTTTTCTTCAAACCCGAGACGAGGTCCGAGGACGGCGCCCTCCAGTGCCCGGAGTGCGGCTTCGTGCTCGAGGATTGATAATATCCTTTTATTCAACCGGCGAGGGAGGGTAAAGTCATGAGCCCGTCCAAAAAGGAAATGAACCAGGAAGAGCCCGTCAAGGGCGCCGATGTGCCGGTGACCGATCCCCTGATCCCCGAAGAGCAGAGCGAGGGGACCGTCAAGATATCGGAGGAGGTCATAGGCCAGATAGCCACCCAGGCCCTTCTCAAGGTGAACGGCGTTCAGCCCGCGAGCCCCGGCCTGGTGGCCAACCTGAGGCTGGGGAAGAAGACCTCCGGCGGGGTGCGCATCTCCGTCGACGAAGGCGATACGCCCTCGGTGGTGGTCGACGCCTTCATCACCACGAGGTACGGCCTGAGGATCCCCGACATTGCCTGGGATGTCCAGGAGTCGATCAAGAAGACCCTGGAACAGTTCACGGGCTATCCCGTCAAGGGCGTCAACGTTTTCGTCCAGGGGGTCTACTTCGAGCACGAACAGTCCTCCGTGAAGGAACCCAAGGAAGAGAAGAAAAAGAAAGAGGCGGAGAAGGAAAAGGAGCCGGAAAAAGAGCTGAAAAAAGATAAAGAAAAGGAATAACCCCTCCTCGTGATGGGGGAGGTATAGGTCTGAACCGGGTATTCCCCATGCCCTTGACCGTCGCTGGCCCAAGGGCCGAGAGGCAGGTAACGGCCCCAAGACCGGGCTTTTCGGGGTGGGCCCCCATGCGACGGCAGGCAGCGATAAAGGAAAGGGTGAGGGAAGGATGAAAATATCCAAGGAAGTGGTCCAGCAGGTGGCAAACCAGGCTTTGCTCGGCGTCATAGGCGTCAGGGCCGCCGACGCGGAAGGTGAGGAAAAGGAAGCTGTCACGGTCGAGGTTAAGGGCGGTCCGGTCCCTTCCATCAAGGTCGATACCAGGGTCAAGATCAAGTGCGGCCTCCCCATCCCCGATATCGCCTGGTACATCCAGGAATCGATCAGGAGGGGTCTAGAGCAGAACACGGGCTACGTCGTTGATGAGGTCAACGTTTTCGTCAAGGGCCTTTACAGCGAGTGACCTTCACCAACTGGAGGGGATGACATGGAGCAGGAAAAAGCGCGGGAGCACGATTCGGGAAGGGTCAGGATAAGCGAGGACGTCGTCGAGCAGATAGCCCAACGGGCCCTGGCTAAGGTAATCGGGATCAGGCCCGCGGAACTGGGGGCCGCCTTTTCGGGCAGCAGTTCCGGGAAGAAGCCGGTCCAGGGGGTGAGCGTCTCCTTCGAGGAGGGAGAACCTCCCTCCATCTCCATCGAAGCCTTCATAAAAACTAAATACGGCCTCAGGATCCCCGACATTTGCTGGTACGTGCAGGAGTCGCTGAGGAGCACCCTGGAGCAGTTCACCGGCTATGATGTCAAGGCCGTGGACGTCTTCACCCAGGGGGTATACTTTGACGAACAGCCATGATAAGGTCAGACTATCCCTTTTTTTAGCGGAATTATCATTTTCTGGGAATTATGGAAGGAGGGTGTCGAGTGAGCGCGTCAAAGATCTTCGGATCCTTTGAGAACAACGATGCTAAAAAATCAGCGCCTGAAAAAGAAAAGCACCAGTTCAGCAAGGACGGAAGGGTCAGGATTTCAGAAGAAGTCATTGCCGAACTGGCTTCCCAGGCCTTGATGAAAGTCATAGGCGTGCAGCCCGACGAGGGTGTGGGGGCGACGAGCATGACCCAGGGCGTAGCCATAAAGGTCGACGAGGAGGGGGACCCCTCGGTGGTGGTGGACGCCTATGTCAAGGCCAAATACGGCCTCCGTATTCCCGACATCGCCTGGTACGTCCAGGAGTCCATCAGGAACGCCCTTGAGCAGAACACGGGTTATGATATAAAGGCCGTAAACGTCATGGTCAAGGGCCTTTATTACGAGGACGTCAAGAAACCCCTGCTCGAGTCTCCCCAGAAGGAAAAGGACCAGCTGGTTCCCCCCGTGGCGAGCGCGGTCCCGCCCGTCGAGGCGGAGAAACCCGCGCCGGAGGAGCCTAAAGGGGGCGCACCGGCCGAGGACCTGGCTCCTAAAAAAGAAAGGCCCAGCATTTTTGGCAGGATAGAAAAGGATAAGCCCTGACCGAACCGGCCGAGCCCGGTTTTCAAGCGGCCGGTCCCCTTGGGGCCGGCCTTTCCTATCATGGGAGGGTGGGGTGAGATTGTTCTACTTCTGGAGATCGAATGAATTGGGGGACCTCTGGCTTTCGGGAGGGGGTATCCGCGACGCCTTCACCCGGCTGCACCCCGAGGGCCCCGTCTGCTCGGAGGTCACCCTGCTGCCGGAAAGGGATACGCTCAAGGTTTCCTTCATCCTCGAAGCGGGGCTGTCGCCTTCGGAGAAGGCAGCTTCCGAGGACAGCTTCAGGGCTTTTGCCCGGGGGGTGGGTTTTGCGGACATCCAGGTGGGCTGGACGAGCCAGGGCGGTATCCAGGAGTCCCTGACGCTCTCCAGGTTGGCCAGGTTCCCCCTGGTATGGGGAGCCGCCGCATGGGTGCTGGTGGCCATCCTCCGCATGGGCTTCTCGGGCACCCTCCTGGCCACGGCCTCGGCCCTGGCGGCCTTCGCCATCGCCGCCCTGTTCACCACCGAGCGTGGGGACGAGATCCGCCGATGGCTCCGGCAGCGGTTCAACAGGAGAACCTAGGAAGGACCGGGGCGAGTTGAAGGCAATCCTTCCGCAGAAGAGAAGAAGATCGAGGGAGATCGCCCTCCAGATACTCTATTCCATGGAAATGCGCGACGATATAACGCCCGAGATGGCCGTGGAACTCTACCCCTTCGAATCGGAGGATGAAGAGGTCAGGAGCTACGCCGTGCTACTCGTCCTGGGGGTCTTCAAGAGCAAAAACGGCATCGACGACCTGATCAGGAAGCATATCGTCGGCTGGAGGCCGGAGCGCATGGTCATCGTCGACCGCGTGGCCATAAGGCTCGCCCTCTACGAGAGCGTCGTCGCGAGGCAGATCCCGATCCCCGTGGCCATCTCCGAGGCGGTGGAGCTCTCGAAGCAGTTCGGCACCGCCGAATCGGGCAAGTTCGTGAACGGCGTGCTGGGAAAGATCGTCAGGACCCTGGCGAGGGAGGAAGGAGCTGAAAGTCCCGATGGCGGGAATCCTGACCGTCGATGAACTGACCCGCTACATCGGGCTCCTCTTCGACGAGAACGAACTCCTCTCCCGGCTCCAGGTGAGGGGGACCCTGTCGGGGTTCAAGCGCCATACCAGCGGCCATGTCTACTTCACCCTCCTCGGCGACCAGGCGAGGATTTCCTGCGCCCTTTTCCGCTCCGACGCGGGGCGGGTGCCCCAGTGGCCCGCCGACGGGGACGAGGTCCTCGTGACGGGGAAGGCCGGCGTCTATGGTCCCAGGGGGACCTACCAGATCTACGCAAGGACCATAAGGCCCCTCGGGGAAGCCGCCCAGACCAGGGCAAAAAAGGAACTCCTGGAGCGCCTCCGCAAGGAGGGGCTCTTCGAACCCTCGGTAAAAAGGAAACTCCCCCCCCTTCCCATGGAGGTCGCCCTGGTGACCTCGCCCACCGGGGCCGCCGTGAAGGACGTGGTGAAGGTGGCCCGGCAGAGGTTCCCCCTCTGCCGGATCGTCGTCGTCCCGACGCTGGTCCAGGGCTCGGCCGCCGTAGAGGAGATCGCCCGGGGACTCGCCCGGGCCGGGGGCCTTCCCGGCGTCGAGGCGGTGATGCTCGTGAGAGGGGGAGGGAGCCGTGACGACCTGAACCCCTTCGACGAGGAGGAGGTGGTCAGGGCCGTCCGGGGCTGCCGGGTGCCGGTGATAACGGGTCTGGGCCACCAGGTGGACAGGACCCTTTCGGACCTGGCCGCGGACTACGACGCTCCCACGCCCTCGGCCGCCGCCGAGGCCCTCTTCCCCGACAGGAGGGACCTCCTCCGGCAGGTGGCCAGTTCAAAGGCCAGGATGAGGGGCAGCCTCGACCGGGAGATGCACCGCCACCGCATGCTCTTCGACGGGAGGGTGAACTCGCTGGCGAGGTCCTTCGAGCGGTCCGCCCTCTTCCCCGCCGAAGCCGATCTGGAGAGGCTCCGGGTCCGGGCCGCCGCTTCCGTGGAGCGGATCGCGGCGCTCGCCTGGTCCTCCTTCGGGGAGTCCGCCTCGGCACTGGACGCCCTCTCACCCCTCAAGACCCTCGCCAGGGGTTTCGCCTCCTGCTCTAAACCCGACGGTTCCCTGGTGGCCCGCGCGGCCCATGTCTCGGCCGGCGATGACATGGTCGTGACCTTCATGGACGGAAGGGCCACAACGAGGGTAGCCTCCGTCAGCGAAGAGCCCCCGTCGCCGGGAGAGGACCAACGTTGAGCATCCAGGCCCTCCGGTGGGACCGTGAAAGGAAAGAGCTCGTGCTGCTCGACCAGAGAAAACTGCCCTCGAGGGTCGAGCTACTTGACTGCGGCGACCCCGGGTGCGTAGCCTGGGCCATAGAGAACCTCGCGGTAAGGGGGGCTCCGGCGATCGGCATCGCCGCGTCCTTCGGGCTGGTCCTGGCCGCCGGCGGGGGGATGGAGGCGGTGGAAGCCGCCGCCCGCAGGCTTGCCTCGACGAGGCCCACGGCGGTGAACCTCACCTGGGCCCTGAAGAGGATGCTCGCGAAGGCCCGCTCCCTCGGCAGGGAAGAGGATCTTGAGTCCTCGCTGCTTGGCGAGGCGGAGCGGATACTGGAGGAGGACAGGGCCGCCAACCGGACCATGGGTTTCCTGGGGCAGGCCCTCCTCCCCCGGAGATGCCGCGTTTTGAGCCATTGCAACGCCGGTGCCTTGGCCACGGGAGGCTACGGCACGGCCCTGGGCGTCATCAGGGCCGCCAGGGAGAGCGGCAAGGAGGTCAAGGTCTACCTGGACGAGACCAGGCCCGTACTCCAGGGGGCTCGCCTCTCGGCGTGGGAAATGACCGAGGATGGTTTCGACGTGACGGTCATCGGCGACGCCATGGCCGCGGCCCTCATGCAGGGGGACGGCATCGACGCCGTCATCGTCGGCGCCGACCGGATAGCTTCCAACGGGGACTTCGCCAACAAGATCGGAACCTACGGACTGGCGATCATCGCCAGGGAGCACGGCGTGCCCTTTTACGTGGCCGCTCCCTGGAGCACCTTCGACACCTCCCTCCCTTCGGGGGAGGGCATCGTCATCGAGGAGCGCCCCGAGGAGGAGGTGCGCCTTCTCCCCGGAGGGGAGCGGCTGCCCGAGGGGATAAAGGTCTGGAACCCGGCCTTCGACGTGACGCCCGCCCGATTCGTGAATGCCTTCATATGCGAAAGAGGCGTTTTCGAACCCCCCTTTGATTTTTCGGTCGCGAGCGGCAGGAACCCAAAGTGACAGGAGATGGCGCCTTGAAGGATTTCCGCATCGCCGATCCCGCCCTTTTCCGGGAGGGTGAAAGAAAGGTCCTCTGGGCCAGGCGGAGGATGCCCGTGTTGGCCCATTTCATCGAGAGGCATGGCCGGATAAAGCCCCTTTCCGGAAGGACCGTCGGCGCCTGCCTGCACCTGGAAGCCAAGACGGCCTGCCTCCTGCTCGCCCTGAAGGAACTGGGGGCCGAGGTGGCCGCCGCGGGAAGCAACCCCCTTTCGACCCAGGACGACGTCTGCGCCTACCTGGTGAGGGAGGGCGTGAGGGTTTTCAGCTGGAGGGGCATGACCGGGCAGGAGTATTACGATAACCTGGAGAGCGTCCTGGGTCATTCGCCGGAGATCATCGTCGACGACGGCGCCGACCTGGTCGTGATGGCCCACGAGAAGCGGCCGGATCTTCTCCCCCGGGTAAAGGGGGGCTCCGAGGAGACCACCACCGGGGTCCGGCGGCTGAAGGCCATGGCCGACCAGGGCGTCCTCGCCTTTCCGATGATCTCCGTCAACGACGCCAAGAGCAAGTTCCTCTTCGACAACCGGTATGGGACGGGCCAGTCCGTCTTCGACGGGCTGATGAGGGCCACCAACGTCCTCATAGCCGGCAAGGTCTTCGTCGTCGCCGGGTACGGCTGGTGCGGCCGCGGCGTCGCCATGAGGGCCAAGGGTTTCGGCGCCAGGGTCGTCGTCGTCGAGACTGACCCCCACAGGGCCTTCGAGGCCCTGATGGACGGATGCCAGGTCTGCGATATGATGGAGGCCGCGGCGGTGGGGGACCTGTTCCTGACCCTCACGGGGAACAGGGGCGTCATCAGGAGGGAGCACTTCCAGGTCATGAAGGACGGGGCTATCCTGGGCAACGCCGGACATTTCGACGTGGAGATCGACAAGGAATCCCTGGAGGACCTTTCGGAAGAGATTTTTGAAGCCAGGGACAACGTCACCACCTACGTCCTCGAGGACGGCAGGAGGTTAAACCTTCTCGCCCAGGGGAGGCTCGTCAACCTCGCCGCGGGGGACGGCCATCCCATCGAGATCATGGATTTGAGCTTCGGCCTCCAACTGGGGTCGGTCCTCTACCTGGCCGAAAACCCGCTCGCCCCCGGCGTCTACGATGTCCCCGACGAGATAGATACCGATGTGGTCAGGACGGCCCTCGTGGCCAGGGGCATCAGCCTCGAGGCGCCCACGGCGGAGCAGGAATATTACCTGCGCCAGTGGAGGGAGTGACCGGCCATGGCCGTTCTTTTCAGGGATTTTTATTTTATCGACGCCGATAGGGACGGCGCTTCGAGGGGTGACCTGCTCGTCGAGGGCGGCAGGATCAGCCGCATCGGCACCGACCTTTCCGAGGCCCCCCGCGGCGTCGAGATCGTGAAAGGGGAGGGCAAGAGGCTCCTGGCGCCGGGGTTCGTCAACGGCCATACCCACGCGGCCATGGTGCTCCTCCGAGGGCTGGGGGAGGAACTGCCCCTGAAGCAGTGGCTGGAGGAGAGGATATGGCCCGTGGAGGCGGGGCTGGCCCCGGAGCACATATACTGGGGGACCCGGGGCGCCGTCATGGAGATGGCCTCCACGGGGACGACGTGCTTTTGCGACATGTACTTCGAGATGGACGAGGTGGCCCGAGCCGCCGTCGATACGGGCATCCGCTGCTGCATGAGCCGGGGGCTCACGGGGGACGACCCGGAGAAGGTCCGCGAGGGCGTGGAGCTCTTCCACCGATGGGACGGCAAGGGTAATATCAGGGTTCAACTGGGCCCCCACGCCCCCTACACGGTCTCCCCGGAGGCGCTGAAGGGCATAACGGCCTCCGCCGCCGAAATAGGCGCGGGGGTGCACTTTCACTTCCTCGAGGCCGAGTGGGAGCCCGATTTCATCCGGGACAGGTACGGGCTCACGCCCATGGCATACCTGGAGGAGACCGGCCTCCTGGGAGTCCCCTCCGCCATCCTCGCCCACTGCGTCTGGTTTCCCCCTTCCGAGATACCCGGCCTGGCCGGTTCCACGGCGACGGTGGCACACTCCCCGTCGAGCAACATGAAACTGGGCAGCGGGCACGCCCCGGCACAGGCCTTCCTGGAAGGCGGCGTTTCCCTGTCGCTGGGCACCGACGGGGCCGCCAGCAACAACCGTCTCGACACCTGGGGCGAGATGAGGCTCTGCGCCCTCATGCACAAGGGGGTCTCGAAGGACCCGACGGTCATGGCCGCCCGGGACGTCTTCAGAATGGCCACCCTTTCGGGGGCTTTGTCCGCCGGGTTCGACGACCTGGGCCTGATACGGGAGGGGTGGCAGGCCGACCTGGTCATGATCGACCTGGACCGGCCCCACTATATCGGGTGGAGCCCCGACAATATCGTCGATTTCATCGTCTACGCCGGCTCCAGTTCCGATATACTGGGTACGATGTGCGCCGGGAAATGGCTTTACCGAGCCGGGGAATTTCCCGACCAGGAATACGACGCCGTGATGGGCGAGATAACCCGGTGCAGGGAGGATCTTCTGCGGCGCGCCCGGCGGAGGAGATAGGGTCCAATCGCCGCGGCGAGGGGGGAGAGAGGGACATCATGCGATGGAGAAGCGGAAAAGAATTGAGAGAGCTCTTTTTGTCCTATTTCGAAAGGAACGGTCACAGGAGGTTCCCCAGTTTTTCCCTGGTGCCCGATGACCCCACCCTGCTCTTCACCATAGCCGGGATGGTCCCCTTCAAGCCCTACTT
>JAAYIZ010000045.1 GCA_012523215.1 Thermovirga sp. | reverse complement strand
CCCTGCCCGCACCCCAGTTTTGTCCCCGTAAGGTGGAGCTGTTGCCTTATCACGTTGACCAGCTTCTCTTCGGCGTCGGCAACCACTCTCTGGCTGACACCATTGATGACAACGGTTTTTACCTGGTATTTAATGGCCATGTATTTCCCCTCCCTGTCTCAACTGGTTAACATCGGTAAGAATACTTTTGCAGGCGGCGATGGGCGGGAACCGAACACCTCCTTCCCGGTTCACGAGAGGCGGCCCTGTTTCCAGGGACCTCCAACGGCACGAGACC
This sequence comes from Thermovirga sp., assembly GCA_012523215.1. NCBI lineage: Bacteria > Thermotogati > Synergistota > Synergistia > Synergistales > Thermovirgaceae > Thermovirga > Thermovirga sp. The sequence continues at coordinate 5,181 of JAAYIZ010000045.1, read as the reverse complement.
AGGGCCGATGCTTCAGGTCTTCGGGTCCGGAGATCCACTCGGATTTCAGAGAAGAGATATGAAATATCTTTTGCTTTGAATATATTTCTCTTTTGTTGAACCTTCAATTTCTGGTCGATAATGCCCTTTATGTTCAATATTGTTCACGGCAAATGCCCTGTTTCCCTTTTTTCCACTGTTGCGTTCGCTTTCACTATCGGTTTCAATTGTTTGCGAAATGACCCGACAGGTTTCCCGATTGGCGACATCGACGCGGTCTTGTCCGCCGGTACGTTCATGCCTTTAAAACTCGAAGGAGGAAGATGGAGAGTGAGTCCGAAAAGACAGGAAATGGAAGAGAGGACCAAGCAGATCGTGGCTCCCTGGAAGGGCGAGCGTGGAGGCACGATCCCCGTCCTGCAGGAGGTTCAGAAAGTGTTCGGCTACCTCCCGGAGGAGGCCCTGATGGCGATCTCCCGGGAATTGAAGATCCCCCCTTCGGAGCTTTTCGGTGTGGCCACCTTCTACGCCCAGTTCCACCTGAAACCCAGGGGACGGCACATCGTCCGGGTCTGCAGGGGTACGGCATGCCACGTCAGGGGAAGCCTCGCCATCCTCGACAAGATCAAGAAGGTACTCGATGTCGAGGAAAATGGCACCACCGAGGATCTCAGGTACACCCTTGAGCCCGTCGCCTGCCTGGGGGCCTGCGGGCTCGCCCCCGTCATGATGGTGGATCAGGAGACCCATGGACGGCTCACGCCGGACAAGGTGATGGAAATACTGAGCTCCTATGAATAGGCCCACGCTGGAGGTGAACACCGGTGAAAGTGACTAGCCTGGAAGATCTCAGGAAGATCAAGGAGAATGCCAAGGACCTCACGTCCGCCCGTTCACGGGGTGCCACCAGGGTGATCATCGGGATGGGCACCTGCGGGATCGCGGCAGGGGCCAGGGAGGTTATGACGGCGATCCTGGAGGAACTGGACAAGAGGGGACTGAAGGATGTGGCCGTCGAGACCACCGGCTGCATCGGCATGTGCCAAAAGGAGCCCCTGGTGGACATCATCAGACCCGGAGAGCCGCGGACGACCTACGGCGAGGTCGCACCCCGGGACGCCGTCAGGATAATCGGGGAACACCTTGTCAACGGCCGCATCGTCGAGGACAAGGTCATCGGACAAACCGACTAGGGGGCTTGAAGGAAATGGCTTTTTATCGTGCCCACGTGCTGGTCTGCAAGGGGACCGGCTGCACCGCCAGCGGCTCTCCTTCCGTTTTCGAAGCTCTCGAGAAGGAGATAAAACGAAGAGACCTCGACCAGGAAGTGGCGCTGGTCAAGACCGGGTGTCACGGGATGTGCGAAATGGGACCCATAGTGGTGGTCTACCCCGAAGGCTCCCTCTACTGCAGGGTGTCCGTCGACGACGTTCCGGAGATAGTCGAGGAGCATCTTTACAAGGGGCGATTGGTCCAGCGCCTCCTCTACACGACGCCGGACAAGAAATTCAAGGTTCCCCATTACAGGGACATCCCCTTCTACAGCAAGCAGCTCCGCATCGCGCTCCGCAACTGCGGCTACATCAACCCCGACAATATCGAGGAATACATCGCCAGGGATGGTTACGAGGCCCTGGCCAAGGCTCTATCCTCCATGAAACCCGAGGAAGTGATCACCGAGGTAAGGACTTCGGGACTAAGGGGAAGAGGCGGCGGCGGGTTTCCCACGGGTACTAAATGGGAATTTTGCAGGAAAGCCCAGGGGGATAAGAAGTACGTCATCTGCAACGCTGATGAGGGCGACCCTGGGGCGTTCATGGACAGGTCCCTCCTCGAGGGCGACCCTCACGCCGTCATCGAGGGCATGATGCTGGGCGCCTACGCCATAGGGGCCGACGAGGGGTACATCTACTGCCGGGCCGAATACCCCCTGGCCATCAAGAGGCTCCGGGGCGCCATAGCCCAGGCCGGAGAGTACGGCCTCATCGGCGACAGCATCATGGGGTCGGACTTCTCCTTCCACTTGCACATCAAGGAAGGAGCCGGCGCCTTCGTCTGCGGCGAGGAGACCGCCCTCATGGCCTCCATCCAGGGCGAGCGGGGAATGCCCTATCCCCGGCCCCCTTTCCCGGCCAACAAGGGCCTCTGGGGCAAACCCACCAACATAAACAACGTGGAGACCTGGGCCAACGTCCCCAACATCATCCGCAACGGCGGGGCCTGGTATGCCTCCATAGGGACGGAGAAGTCAAAGGGGACGAAGGTCTTCGCCCTGACCGGCAAGGTCAACAACACGGGCCTCGTCGAAGTGCCCATGGGCACGACCCTCAGGGATATCGTCTTCGACATGGGGGGCGGGATCCTGAACAACAGGAAGTTCAAGGCCGTCCAGATCGGGGGCCCCTCGGGAGGATGCCTCGCCGAGGAACATCTCGACCTCCCGGTGGACTACGAGTCCCTCACCGCCGCGGGGGCCATCATGGGTTCCGGCGGCCTGGTGGTCATCGACGAGGACACCTGCATGGTGGACGTTTCAAAATTCTTCCTCGAGTTCACCCAGAGGGAGTCCTGCGGCAAATGCGTCCCCTGCCGGGAGGGCACGAAGCAGATGCTCCTGATCCTCGACAAGATCTCCTCCGGGAAGGGACGGATGGAAGACCTCAAGATACTGGAAGACCTGGCCGTGATGGTAAAGGAGATGTCCCTCTGCGGCCTTGGCCAGACGGCGCCCAACCCGGTCCTCACGACCCTGAGGTATTTCAGGGACGAGTACGAGGCCCATATCAGGGACAAGAAGTGCCCCGCTATGGTCTGCAAGGCCCTCATCTCCTACGTCATCGACACGGAGAAGTGCAGGAAGTGCGGCCTTTGCGCCAAAAACTGCCCCGTGAAATGTATCTCCGGCGACAGGAACACCCCCTATGTGATCGACCAGGAAAAGTGCATCAAGTGCGGGACATGCCTGGAAGTCTGCCCTTTCGGGGCAGTCTCCAAAGAATAATAGGCGGGGGGATAGAAGGATGAAAGATATCACCCTTATCATTGACGGTAAATCATGCAAAGGGGCCCAGGGGGATACCATCATGGAAGTGGCCCGCAAGAACGACGTCTACATCCCCGCCCTCTGCTACCTCGAGGGGCTGACCCCCATAGGGTCCTGCCGCATGTGCGTCGTCGAGGTTGAGAAGAATCCCAAGATGCTGACGGCCTGCACCACCCCTGCCCTGGACGGCATGGTGGTGCACACCCAGACGGAAAAACTGAGGGAATACCGGAGACAGATGCTGGAACTGATCTTCGCCGGGCGGAACCATTTCTGCATGTACTGCTCCCAGAGCGGCGACTGCGAACTCCAGGACCTGGCCATAGAACACGGGATGGACAGCGTCCGCTACCCCTACCTCTACGCGGGGTTCGAGAACGACGCCACCCACAGGGACATCCAGATAGACCACAACCGCTGCATCCTTTGCCTCCGCTGCATAAGGGTCTGCGCCGAGAAGGTGGGGACCCACACGCTGGACCTCCAGAAGAGGGGCTGGAACGCCACGGTGATCTCCGACCTGGGGCGCCGGCTGGGGGAGAGCGACACCTGCACCACCTGCGGCGCCTGCGCGCAGGTCTGCCCCACGGGGACCATCACCCTCAGGGAGTTCGCCTACCGCGGGCGGAGGAAGGATTGCGACGACGTGATCGAGAGCGTCTGCCCCCTCTGCCCGGTCGGGTGCCGCATCAAGGTCTACGTCCGGACGGGCAGCATAGCCAGGGTCGAGGGGACGGCCGTCACCGAACCCGACGGCGGCCAGCTTTGCAGGAAGGGCCGCTGGACCCTGCCTAGGTCCTCGGAAAGGGAGCGCATCTCCGTCCCCATGATCAGGGAGGGCTCCCACTACAGGGAGGCCGACTGGGAAGAGGCCCTGGGGCTGGTGGCCGAGAAGTTCAAGAAAGCCCACGAGGCCGACAGCGACGGTGTCCTGGTGTCGAGCCTCTGCACCGACGAGGAACTGGCCCTTTTCGTATCCCTCTTCAAGGATGGGCTGGGCATGGAGCGCCTCGACACCTTCGACGGCGACATCCTCAGGGGCTTCGTCAAGGGGTTTGAGCCCTTCAGCAGGCAGGGTGTACGCCCCTTCACCGCCGCCCATAACATCCTGGAGAGCGATTGCCTGGTCAACCTCTCGGCCGAACCGGACGATGAGGCCCCGGTCATAGCCAGTTACATGCGGGTGGGCGCCCTCAGGAACGGGGCCGCCCTGCTGAACATCTCCTGCAAACCGAACCCCTACGGCGACCTGACCGACATCGACGCCGTCGCCCCGACGCCGGAGCAGAGCGCGGCCCTTGTCCAGGGGCTAGTGGACCTGGTGGCGAGTTTCAAGGTCCCCGGCGGCGGCCAAGTCGGGTCCGACCAGGACGCCATGGCCCGGCTGTCGAAGAAGACAGGCATCCCCGAGGAAACCATCGAGGGGATCCTCGAGCGGCTCAGGGCTGCCCGTAAACCCGTATTCCTCCTGGGGGGGTGCCTCTCAAGGAACCCCGCCGCCGTGACCTCGGCGGTGAACCTGGCCATAGCATGCGGGGCCTTCTTCGACGACGGCATCGGCGTCGTTCCCCTGGTATCGAGCGGCAACAGCCTGGGCACCATCAACACCGTCCTGGCGAAGGAGCCCTGGATCGGCGAGAAAAAACTCGACTTCCTCTACGTCTACTCCTCGGGGCTGGTCCCGGAGGACGCGGCGAGCCTTTCCGCTATATCGGGCACGAAGTTCGTCGTCGTCCAATGCCCCTTCTGGGCCCAACCGCTGGTGAACCTGGCCGACGTGCTCCTGCCGGCGCCGGCCTGGTACGAGCGGAGCGGGCACTACTGCACCATCGAGGGCGAGAGGCGCCGGCTCAACGTGGTCGTCCCCCCCAAGGGAGAGGTCAGGGGCCTCGCGTCGATCCTGAAGGACCTCGCGGCCGGCCTGGGGGTCCAACCGGGGAGACCGGAGGGATCGCCCTGCGAGAACGTGTACGCCAGTGAGAAGCCTCCGACGGAGGCACGGATGGTCTTGCTCGAGGAGGTGCGTAACTGATGTCGAAGGTCAAGGTGGCCACCGTATGGCTTGAAGCCTGCGCGGGTTGCCACATGTCCTTTCTCGATATTGACGAACGGCTGGTGGATCTGATCGAAATGGTCGATATCGTCTATTCCCCCATCGT
>JAAYIZ010000044.1 GCA_012523215.1 Thermovirga sp. | reverse complement strand
GGTCTTGTCATGAGGGAGATCAGGGGCCAGGCCCCCCCGGGGGATGTATCGGCCGCGATAGACGAGGCGCTGGACCAGTCGAGAGGATCGAAGGTATGAAGGGACTATAGTAACGGCTCATTGACGGCCTGGCCCTTGCCACTTAAGATTGTTCCTGCGTGCGATGAAACCTCGGGAATAAAATCCTTTTCAAAGCGATGCCGGACGGGTTCGTCAATTAAGCTTTTCATAACTTGAGGGAGGTATCGGTAAATGGCAACTCGTGACCCTGAAAAAACACGGACCGTGGCCCTTGCTGGCCATGGCGGTTCCGGCAAGACCGCCCTGGCCGAAGCCATAGCCTTCGATACGGGCCTTACCACCAGGATGGGAAAGGTGGAGGATGGCAACACCGTAAGTGATTTCGGCAACGAGGAACACAAGAGACAGATTTCCATCAACTCCTCGCTCATCTCGACAGAACACGCCGGCAAGCAAATTTATCTCATCGATTGTCCGGGTTACGCAGATTTTATCGGCGAACTCCGATCCTCCATGAGGGTTGTCGATTCCGCCATCGTGGTGATCAGCGGCGTTCACGGTGTCGAGGTACAGACCGAGAAAGCCTGGGAGTTCGGCGAGGATATGCAAATGCCCATGGCCTTCTTTATCAGCAAGATGGAACGGGAGAACGCCGATTTCGAGAGAATCCTCAAGGAGGTCCAGGACTACCTCTCCGACAAGGCCGTCCCCCTGTTCCTTCCCGTTGGCAAGGAAGCAGCCTTCAAAGGCGTCGTCGATGTGTTGAGACAGAAAGCTTACATTTACCAGGGTGACGGCAGCAAGGAGTACCAGGAGACCGACGTGCCGCCGGAGATGGCCGATTATGCCGCCACGGCGAGGGAGACCCTCATTGAGAGGGTGGTCGAGGCCGACGACGAACTGATGATGAGGTACCTCGAGGGTGAGCAGCTCTCCGTAGAGGAGTTGCTTCCAGCCCTCCGGTGCTCCATCCGGGAAAGATTGCTTTTCCCGGTGCTTCCCGGGGCCAGCACCTCCAACGTGGGCGTCTGCCAGTTGCTGGATGCCATAGCCGAAGCATTTCCCAGCCCCCTGGAAGCGCAGACCAGGACGGCCTTCCAGGGCGACGCCGAGGTCATGGTGGAGCCCGATCCCGCCGGAAAATTTTCGGCCTTCTGCTTCAAGGTCATGGTGGATCCTTACGTGGGCAAACTCTCCTTCATCAGGGTCTTTTCAGGTTCTGCCTCGAGCGAGAACTCCCTTTACAACGTGACCAGGGGCGAGGATGAGCGGGTCAGCGCTTTCAAGATCATGCGCGGGAAGGAATCGGTGGACGTGAAAGAAGTGATCGTCGGGGATATAGTGGCCATACCAAAGTTGCACAGCACCGTGGTGGGCGACACCCTGGCGGTCAAGGGCATGAACTACGAATTCCCGGCGATCCAGTTCGCAAAACCCGTATTCAGCGTCGCTGTCAAGCCCAGGAGCAGGGCCGACGAGGACAAGTTGGCCAATGCTCTGAACAAGATGCTCGAAGAGGATCAGACCCTCCACTTCGAGAAGAACCCCGAGACAAACGACAGCATTCTCTCCGGCATGGGCGACTTGCACCTCGATGTCATGCTATCCAAGATCAAGGAGCGGTACGGGGTGGAGCTCGATACTGAGACACCGAAAGTACCCTACAGGGAGACCATAAAGAAATCCTCGAAAGCCCAGGGCAAGTATAAGAAACAGACCGGGGGAAGAGGTCAATACGGCGATGTCCACATCGAATTCTCGCCCCTTGCCCGCGGTGAGGGTTTCCAGTTCGAAGACAAGATCGTCGGTGGAGTGGTTCCCAAATCCTACATCCCGGCAGTGGAGAAGGGGCTCAAGGAGGCCTACCTGAAGGGAGTCCTTGCGGGTTACCCCGCGGTGGATTTCAAGGCCAGCCTCTTCTTTGGTTCCTACCACGAAGTCGACTCATCGGAGATGGCTTTCAAGATTGCGGCTTCCATGGCCTTCAAAAAAGGTATGGCCGAAGCATCGCCCATCCTCCTGGAGCCGATAATGAACGTCGAAGTGGTGGTGCCTGAAGACTATCTTGGGGACGTCATGGGAGACTTCAACAGCCGCAGGGGCAAGATTTTGGGGATCGACAGCCGGGGAAGGCTCCAGGTCGTGAAAGCCCAGGTACCACTGGCAGAGATGTTCCGCTATGCGATTATCCTCAGGTCCATGACCTCCGGGCGAGGTAACTTCACCATGGAGCTCTCCCATTACGAGGAAGTGCCCCACGATATCACAAAAAAGATCATTGCCGAGTCGGAGGTCCAGGAAGACGAAGACTAGCCGTTTGAATTGTTGGCTGAGAGAAAAAGGTGGCACGGGTAAAATCCCGTGCCCCCTTTTCATTTGTCCGGTCGAAGGGTCTTGCTCAGGCTTTTTCGACCTTGACAGCGTTGATCTTGTAAGCCGGTGTCTCTGATGTCTCGTCCCAGACCGAAGCCGTCAGCACATTGGCGGGTTGTTCTCCGAAATGGAAGGGCACGAACACCATCTTCGGCGGAACCCTGTCGGTGATCCTGGCCTCACCCACCACGCTTCC
>JAAYIZ010000043.1 GCA_012523215.1 Thermovirga sp. | reverse complement strand
GCGCCTGCTTGATGGACAACCTGATGTCACCCTCGTTCTTCATGGGATACATTCTCTATCAAAACCCAGGGGGGGTGACATTTTCCCTGTCCCCTTAAGGGGTGACATTATCGCTGTCCGGCGACACCCTCTCCAGTTTTCCTTGACGCGTCTCTTAGTCTTGAATATAATGCGTTCGCAACTTGAAGGCGCGGGGGTGGCGGAACAGGTAGACGCGCTAGGTTGAGGGCCTAGTGGCTTTCGGGCTGTGGGAGTTCAAGTCTCCCCCTCCGCACCACCTCACAATTTACGGCCGCCCCGTGAAGGGACGGCCGTTTCTGTTTCCCCACCGGGTGATGCCGGATGGCTTTCCAGGGTACGTTCCCGCAAGGTTGCGGTTCCGGCCCGGTTAGTATATCTTCTTTTCATCGTTCCTCCGGGGTTGCTCCAAGTTCAAGCGAAAAGGGAAAGGCGGGGGATAGATGGGAACGAATGTCCGACCGATTTCGCTGCTGGTTTTTCTGGCGTTGACCTTGAACTTTGCCTCAACGGCGCCTGGTCCGGCTTCAGCGGAGGGAGAGAGGTACGACCGACTCGAGTTGCCCGAACCGACTCCCCAGGCTGATGAAGTGATGTTGCCGTGTCTCGAGACGGAGGTCATAGTGTCGGCCTTTACTCGGGCTAACAAGAGTCTCGACAAGTCGACGGCCGCGAAATACGCTTCCCATGTGCTTGAGGCCGCCGGGGAGTTCGGCGTGGATCCCTTCATGGTTGCCTCGATAATCATCAGGGAATCAACGGTCCGGCAGAACGCTCGCTCGCGCCACGCCTATGGATTGATGCAGGTGAACTGGAAGGCCCACCGAAAGGGGCTGACCAAGGCCTTTCAAGCGATAAATTCCCTTGAAGACCTTTTGCAGCCGCGAAACAACGTCCTTGCCGGCACCTACATATTTTCCTGGTACCTTAAGTCCTGCGGCGGGGATATGGATAAGGCCCTGTTCCGGTACCTTGGCCGTATCGGGAATAAGTACGTCTCCCGGGTCATGTCGGGTTTCCAGGACATGAAGGAGGAGCTGGAAAAATACCGGAAAAAGTATGGGTCCAAACCCAGCAGCGGTACCGTTTCTATGGCCTTTGCTGTAGAATGAACCGGTCGTCTTGTAAAGAATCCAACTTTTTCAAGGGAGCGTTGATATTGGCAAACCCCTTACCGGTTCTAAAGATTGGGAAGCATTCCCCTCGGTATCCACTCATCCAGGGAGGCATGGGAGTACGCATTTCCGGTCCCAGCCTGGCTGGAGCGGTTGCCCGGGCGGGCGGCATCGGTACTATAGCCAGCGTCGGCCTGGCGGTGGCCTCCGAGATCTACGACGGCAGGAACTATTTCGAGGCCAACCAGGTAGTCCTCAGGCAGGATGTGGAGGAAGCCAAGAGGAATTCCAAAGGGGGCATCATCGCCGTCAACGCCATGGTCGCCCTCACTGACTACGATCTCCATGTGAGGTCCGCCTGTGAGGGCGGTGTAGATATTATCATCTCCGGTGCGGGCCTGCCCTTGAAACTCCCCGAACTGACCGCGGCCTTTCCCGATGTGGCCCTCGTTCCCATCGTCAGTTCCGTCAAGGCAGCCAGCTTGATAATCCGACGCTGGGAGAAGCTTTATGGGCGTCTTCCCGATGCCCTGGTAGTTGAGACCCCCCTTTACGCCGGGGGTCACCTCGGCGTGACCAAGATGGAGCAAGTCTTTGACGAGGCCTATTCCCTGGAATCGGTCATACCGGAACTGGTTCGGTATCTCGATGAAGAGTTGGGGGAGGATATCCCCGTCATCGGCGCTGGCGGGATCTGGAACCGCCACGATATGGACGAGGTCTTTGCCTTGGGAGCCAGGGGAGTGCAGATGGGTACCCGCTTCGCCGCCACGGCCGAGGGGGATGCCGATACCAGGTTCAAGCAGGCCCTCATCGACGCTAGCGAGGAAGACGTGGTAATCATCAAGAGCCCCGTGGGGATCCCGGGGCGGGTGCTCCGTTCTCCCTTCATAGAGGAATACCTGGAAGGGACGGTGGAGAGTAAACCCTGTTTTGCCAACTGCCTTTCCCACTGCTCATACCGTACCGAGAGGCAGGCCTTCTGCATAGCCCAGGCCCTGGTAGACGCTTTCCGGGGCAATTGGGAGGAGGGGCTTTTCTTTTGCGGTTCCAACGTGGCGAAGATCACCAGGATCGAAACCGTCGAAGAGATCTTTCATGAACTTTTCGGCCCGGGCGAGTGACGGGGAAAGGTCGCCGGCGCGACTCCCTTTTCAGGCCAGGAGCGTTTCCAGTTCTTCCACGGTGGATCTGAAGAGGTCCACCGTTTTTTTCACCGGTTCCGGGTTGGCCATGTCAACTCCCGCGTCACGAAGGACTTCCATGGCGGACGCCGAGCTGCCCCTTTCCAGGAAACGCATGTACCGGTGCGCCGCGGCGTCACCCTCGAAGAGGATTCCCCTGGAAAGCGCTATCGCCGCCGAGTAACCCGTAGCATACTGGTAAACGTAAAAGGGCGAATAGAAGTGGGGTATGCGCGCCCATTCCATCTCTATCTCACCGTTGAGTTCCACCGCTGGGCCGTAGTACTCGGCGTTGAGATCCCTCCAAAGTCGGCAGAACTCATCGGCCGTCAGGGCCTCGCCCTTTTCGGTCCTTTCATGGATCTCCCGTTCGTATTCGGCGAAGAGGGTCTGGCGAAAAACCGTCGTCCTGATCTGTTCGAGCCTATAGTTGAGGAAGTATATCCTCTCGTCACGATTTGAAGCCAAACCGATAAGGTGATCCAGGAGGAGTGCCTCGTTGGTGGTGGAGGCTACTTCAGCTATGAATATGGAGTGGCCGGAATAGATGTAGGGTTGTTTCCTGTCCGAGAAGTACCTGTGGAGAGCGTGTCCCATCTCGTGGGCCACGGTGAAGACATCCCTCATCTTGCCGTTGTAATTGAGAAGCACGTAGGGATGGACGGGGTAGGCTCCCCAGGAATAGGCTCCTCCCCGTTTTCCCCTGTTCTCGTAGACATCGGCCCATCGATTAGCGAAACCCTCTTCGAGGGCGGCCAGGTAAGCCTCTCCCAGGGGAGCGAGTCCTTCCCGGACCATCCCGATGGCTTCGTGGTAGGGTATCTCACGACGGTACTCGTCGACCAGGGGGACGTAAAGGTCGAACATCCTTACCGGGGAAATGCCCAGGACCCTCCTCCTGAGATCCACGTAGCGGTGGAGGGCATCGAGCCCCTCCCGGACGCCTTCCACCAGAGAGCCGTAAACGGAGATGGGTATGTCGTCCTCGTGCAGGGCCGCCTCGAGGTTTGAGCCGAATCCCCTCACCCGCGAATAGAAGAGCGAAGCCCGCAGCGCTGCGTTAAGAGAAGCCGAAAGGGTGTTCCTGTACTGGCCGTAGACGCCGTAAAGGTTTTTGTAGGCGTCCTCCCTGACCCTCCGGTCGGCGCTCTGGAGGAAAGGGCCGAAACGTTCCTCCGAAAAGGGCACCTCCCTGCCCAGTTCGTCGCGGATCGGTGGGAAAGCTATGTCGGCGTTGGTGAGCATGGAGAAGATATTTTCCGGGGCATGGGCGAGCTCTGCCGAAGCGGCCAGCAGTTCCTCCTCCTTCGGGGACAAAACGTGATCGCGCTTCCGCAGCAACTCCTCAAGGAAGAAGCGGTAAATTTCAAGGCCCTTTTCCTTTTCAAGGTAATGCGAGAGGGTCTCTTCGGGAATCGACAGTATTTCCGGGGTGATGAACGCCCCCGAACGGGATGCCGCCACGGCCAGGGTCGTCGCCCTCGCGGCGAGGGCCTGGCCGTCGTGGTCCCTGGTGTCCTCGTGGCTTTTCATGTGGGCGTAGGCATATACCCTGGAGGTCAATTCTCCCAGCCTGTCACGCAGCATGAGGCACTCCAGCAGTTTCGAGGGTGAGGTCGAGAGGTCGCCCCTGAAAGCCTCGAGAGAGTTCATTAGCGGCCCGGTTTCTTCAAAGGCCTTTTCCCACTCGGCCCTGTCCGCGAAAAGGTCCTCGAGAGCCCACTGGCAGGTTCTATCCAGGGCACTCCTATCGGGTATGGTCCTGCCTGCTCCGGGTCCGTGGTCCTGCGCAAGTATCTTCATTAACTGGCCTCCTCCAGGTGATTCTTCGGGACTATTCGATGCTAGCATAAGAAAAGGAAAATCGCCTCGGGACCGGTGGCAGGATGGAAATCCTAAGCCCCCGCGGGAAATGGCATGTCCGGGGAGCGGAAATGATGCCCCGTTGGGGAAATAGGATCTACAATAGTAAAGGATTGAACCTGGTGCAGGGGGGTTGCGGACATTGCGAGGGACCTTCGCGTGGATAGCCCTTTTCGCTTTTCTGGCTGCTTTCGTAAACTCTCTTGGAATCCTGATGGTCTTCAGGTACAGGGAGCGGGTCGAGAAAATAATGGCCTACCTGATGTGTTTCGCCGCGGGCGTCCTGATATCGACGCCGCTGATGCTGGCGTTGCCCGAGGCCATCCATAGGTACCCCCATGCGGGGTTCCTGGCCCTTGTCGGTTTCCTTTTCATGTTCTTTTCCAACAAGGTGATCAAGCATTTCACCCACGAGGAGGCCCTGGCCTTCGGGATCACCGCCGCCCAGGGCATAGGGATCCATTCCTTCGTGGATGGTCTTGTCTACACGATCACCTTCAAGGTGAGCGTGCTGGTCGGAGTGCTTTCGGCGGGAGGGCTCGTGATCCACGAGTTCGCCGAAGGGGCGATCACCTACCTTGTGCTCATCAAGGGGGGAATGGATAAGAAGGTCGCGATGGTCTACGCCTTCCTGATAGCTTCGCTGACCACTCCCCTCGGAGCCTTTATCGCCTATCCCTTTATCATTCCCCTGGGCGGAGAGGTCCTGGGGATGCTCCTCGGTTTCGTGTCGGGCGTTCTTATCTACGTATCGGCCTCGCACCTGCTCCCCGAGGCGAGGGAGCATGAAAAGCGCCACTCCTTCCTGACTTTCATGGTAGGGGTAGCGCTGGCGTCCTTTATCGTTTTCACCCACGGTCACTGATGGTGATACAAGGCCTACTCCCGTAGGCTGTCGATGGAGGAAAAACATGAGACCAGGGTGGTTCGTGGCAATAGCGGTTGTCCTGTCCCTTGCGTTCCTCTTCGCCGCTGTCGGTGAAACCGTTTTGTCGGCTGAGGCGGACGAGGGTGGGGCCTCTTTGGAGGCCATGGGCGCCTTTGAAAGAGTCCTGGAATACTTCAGCCGTTTCCTAACCGGCACAGAAGAAGGGCCTGATACTCGGGGCGGCGGGGCCGTCTTTTCAAAGAACCCTTACATCTACATTGCCGCTTTCTGGAAAGAAATCCTGAACGCCCCCCGGGAGAGGACCTTTGTCGAAAGGATTATGGCCTTCCTGGACGCGGTCAGGGTGAGGAAACACTCGCCTTCGACTTATTGATCGCGATCCGGGGGGGCAATTAGCCGATAGCGGTCCACGATGTTATTCCCTTCCTTCGAGCCCTCTAGATCGACCCCAGGCGCGCTGGATGCGCTTTCCCGACAGACCTGAAACGTTTTTTCTGGTATTCTTGTCCCGGCGTTATCATGAGAAAATATCCGGAATTTCAAACAGCAAGAGGTGGAGCATGAAAATCAGAACTCTGGACGGACTCCGTCTCCACAGGGGGTTTTCCGCCGGTGCCAACAGCATCAGGGCGAGGCAGGGAGTCCTGAACAGCATGAATGTCTTCCCGGTGCCCGACGGGGATACCGGTACGAACCTGGCCGCAACCGTTCAGTCCGTCTCGGAGGGGACTGTTGCTTGCCGCTCCCTTTCACAGACCAGCGCTTCCATGGCTGATGCGGCGCTCATGGGAGCCCGCGGCAACTCGGGCCTGATCTTCGCCCAGTTCCTCTGGGGGTTTTCTCGAGGGACGGAGGGGCTGGACGAGGTTGATGTGAAGGCCTTCGGGAAGGCCGTTTCGGGGGCGGTTCCCTATGCCAGGGAGGCACTGAGCAATCCTGTCGAGGGAACGATACTGACCGTCATGGAGGACTGGGCTTCCGAGGTTGCCACGCTCTCCAGGCGGTGCGACGATTTCGCCCATATCCTGCCGGGGTCATTGGAAACGGCCCGTAAATCCCTGGGCGAGACGCCGTTGAAATTGCCTATCCTGGCAAAAGCGGGCGTGCTTGACGCCGGCGGCCAGGGTTTTGTCGACTTTCTGGAGGGGATTGTTTCCTTCCTTGAAAACGGCGACCTCAGGGATTTCTCCCCGCTTTCGGTGACCCCCCCGATCCGGCATGGCCACGAAAACTTTCCTAACGGTGAACCATCCTTCAGGTATTGCACCGAGGCGCTCCTCCGGGGATGGGGGAGGGACATCCCGAGCATAAGGGCGGATATGCGCCCCTTCGGCGATTCCCTCATCGTCGGTGGCCACGGGGAGAAGGTGAGGGTTCACATACACACCGACACCCCCGACAAGCTCTTTTTCACGATCAAGAAGCACGGGGCGATCACGCAGCAGAAGGCCGATGATATGAAGCGCCAGGTCGATGTGTGCAGGCACAGGATGCACTCCGTGGCCCTTGTCACCGACTCGACCTGTGATCTGCCCCAGGAATACCTCGACAGGAACCAGATCCACGTTGTGCCGCTTCGCCTCGCCTTCGGGGAAAGCGTCTACATCGACCGGGTGACCCTCTCCTCGGAGCAGTTTTACACCCTGCTCGAGGGGTCCAGGGAAAGCCCCGTCAGTTCCCAGCCCTCCCTGTCCGACTTTGAGAGGACTTACCGTTTTCTCCTGGAGCACTACGACTCCGTCATCGCCATGCATATTTCGTCGAAGTTGAGCGGGACCTGGAACGCCAGCAGGGCGGCGGCGGAGAAGGTGGGGGGCAATATCACCGTCATCGATTCCAAGACGTCTTCAGCCCCGCTGGGGCTTCTCGTCATGAGGGCAGTCGAGGCCCTGGATGAAGGGAAGGGTCATGATGAGATCGTTTCGCTGGTCGAGAAGAGCATCGCCGGCACGAAGATCTT
>JAAYIZ010000042.1 GCA_012523215.1 Thermovirga sp. | reverse complement strand
GGGGAACCCCTGGAGATCCAGATCAGGACCAGCGATATGCACTGGATAGCGGAATACGGCATCGCCGCCCACTGGAGGTACAAGGAAAAAAGGCACAAGATCGACAAACTCGACGAAAGGCTCTCCTGGATCAGGCAGGCCCTCGAGTCCCAGGGCGAAGGCGGCGAAGCCTCGGAATTCCTGGAGCACATCAGGAACGACGTCCTTTCCACCGATGTCTTCGTCTTCACTCCCGATGGGGACGTGATATCCCTTCCCGGCGATTCCACGCCCATCGATTTTGCCTACGCCATCCACACCGAGATAGGCCACAAGTTCGTCGGGGCCATGGTGAACAACAGGATCGTCCCCATAGACTACCAGATTCAGAACGGCGACATAATAAAGATACTGACCTCGCCCCAGGGCCACCCCTCAAGGGACTGGATGAAGGTCGCCCGGAGCGGCAAGGCCCGAAGCAAGATCAGGTCCTGGTTCCGCCAGGCTGACAAGGCCGAGAGGCAGGAGAAGCAGGACAAGGGCAGGGAACTGCTCCTGCGGGAGTTGAAGCGCCGGGAGGGCGAAAAGGAAGAGGAGCCCCGCCTTTTGGGACCAGTCCTCAAAAAGGTGGCGGCCGACCTGGGGTATGGTCATGGCGACGACCTGCTCGTTGCTCTCGGAGGGGGAAGCCAGAGCGCTTCCTCGGTGGCTTCCAGGTACCTGGAGATCGAGGGTTCGCGGATCCCGGCTGGCCAGGAGATCGAGGAGGTACAGGAGGAGCCCTCGCCGCCCAAACGGGAACTGGATTCCGAGATCGTCGTGGAGGGCAGTCGGGGCGTGATGGTCTCCCTGGCCAACTGCTGCAAGCCCGTACCGGGGGACAGCATTGTCGGATACGTTACCAAGAGCAGGGGGATAACGATCCACAGGGAAGACTGTCCCAACCTCGCCGATCATCGCGAGGACCGCAAAGTTGAAGTATACTGGGGCGAACTGCGGTCGGCCCGTTATCCGGCTCGGCTTAAAATAGAAGGGGCTGATCGGCCGGGGCTCTTCGCGGAAGTTGCCCAGGCCATCGCCGGGTTGGACAGTTCCATCACCCAGGTCCGGGCCTTCGTCGCCGGAAGCGACAGGGGAAGGATGGTCATTGATCTCCAGGTCAAGGACCTGGAGCACCTCTACAGGATCATAGCCAAACTGAATTCAATAAAGGGCATCATGGAAGTCATCAGGGGGTGAGGGCCCCATGCGGGCGGTCGTTCAAAGAGTAGCCGGCGCCAGGGTCTCGGTCGACGGAAAGGTGACCGGTTCCATCGAAAAGGGCCTTTGCGTCTTTATCGGCGTGGCCCCGAACGATGGTGAAAGGGAAGTGGAGTGGATGGCCGGCAAGATCGCCAACCTCAGGATATTCGAGGACGCCGCCGGCAAGATGAACCTCTCCCTCCTCGAGGAAAAGGGAGCCATGCTGGTGGTCTCCCAGTTCACCCTTTACGGTGACTGCCGCAAGGGGAGGCGTCCTTCCTTCGCCTCGGCCTGCGAGCCCGAAAAGGCCAACAGGATCTACGAGGATTTCATCAGGTCGGTCTCTTCCAGGGGGATCACCGTAGCGACGGGGGTCTTCCAGGCTTCCATGCGGGTCGAGATCCATAATGACGGGCCCGTGACGCTAATTCTCGATACCGAGGGGGTTTGCTGATGTTCCTGGAGAGATTGCCCCTGGGGCCCCTGTGGACCAACGGTTACCTGGTATGGGATGATCAGTGCGCGGGGTTTTTTATCGATCCCGGAGGGGATCCGGGAGAGGTTCTGGAGATGATCGATGAAAAGAGCGTAGACCTGGAGTTCATCCTTCTCACCCATGGCCACGCGGACCATATAGGCGGCCTGGGCCCCCTGCGATCCAGGGCAAGGGTCGGCGTCATGATCCACGAGGACGACGCTTCCATGCTTTCCCGGCCCGAGTCGAACCTGTCGGCCTTCGTAGGCGGCAATATCGAACTGGCCCCCGCGGAGAAGTTGCTCAAGGATGGCGATGTGGTTCGCGCTGGGAGCCTCTCGGTGAAGGTCATCCACACCCCGGGGCATACGAGGGGTAGTGTCTGTTTCCTCGTGGATGAAGAAGGGGGAAATCCCGTGCTCTTTTCCGGGGATACCCTCTTTGCGGGGAGCATCGGTAGAACCGACCTGCCCGGCGGAGACGAGGGTACCCTTCTCGCCTCCCTGGAGAAACTGGCCCGCCTCCCCCACGCTACCAGGGTACTCCCGGGGCACGGACCGGAGACCACCCTGGGGGAAGAACGCCGGCGTAACCCCTTCTGGCCGGAGGAATATCGATGAGGATGGCCCCCTCGTCCCGGAGCGAGTTGCCCAGGGAACGGATCGAACGGCTGGGCCCCCAGGCGCTCTCCCTCGTGGAGATCGTCGCGATCCTCCTCAGAACCGGCGACAGGGGGAAAAACGTCCTGGACATGGCATCATCCCTGGTCGAGGAGTACGGAGGCCTCCAGGGACTTTCCAGGGCATCCTTCAGGGAATTCATGGAGACCAGCGGACTCGGCAGGGCCAAATCCGCCTCCCTGGTGGCGGCCCTGGAACTCGCCAGGAGGCTCTATGCCGAGGAGAAGGCCGCCGACATGGGCGAGCCCCGGGAGCATTTTCGCTCCTGCCTGGCGCGCTGGAGCGCCACCTTCTCCGATGAACCAAGGGAGTTCATCGTCGCCGTCTTCTCCGACCGAGGTGGGAAGGTCATCGAGGATGACCTCATCTCCTGGGGAGGGCTCGAGGGGGCTGTCCTGGATCTGAAGCACCTCCTGAGAAGGGCCGTCCGACTTGATGCGGCGGGGGTCCTTTTGCTTCATAATCATCCTGACAAGAGCCTGGAACCCAGCATCGAGGACAGGTTATTGACGGAACACGTTCAGAGAAAACTGGAAGCACTTGGGATGGATTTCCTGGGGCATTTCGTCACCGCCGGGGGGCGGCTGGCTGAAGTCCAGGGTCAGACTCCGGGCAGCGGTCGATATTCTGAAAGTTGGTGAGGTAGAGGTGTTCGGTCCCATCTCCGGCATTTTCGGCAAGGACATAGGC
>JAAYIZ010000041.1 GCA_012523215.1 Thermovirga sp. | reverse complement strand
GCAGGTAGATGACGACCCGAATAGGGCGTATTTCAATCCGGGTCCCCCAGATGCGGGGCGGAGGCCTGGACACGGAAGAGTTGAAGCTTCTGCCTCGGTTCGAACAGGCCTTCCTTCTGACGCTGCTGGAGATGGTCATAGACGGTGTCAGCACCAGGAAGGTCAGGCGGGTTATGGAAGAACTCTGGGGCCTGGAGGTCTCCCAAGGCACGGCCCTCCGGTTGTTTGGACTTCTGGCCGGGCGGGTTGCAGAGTGGAACGAGCGGCCCCTTGAGGGGAACCTGCTGGACAAGGTGCACAAAAATGACCGGCAGCAGGTTCATGCCATGCTGAAATACATGTTTGACGCAGCGACAAAGGAAAAGGCCTCAGTGAAACAGCCAGTCAATATGGCTCAACCAGAGGCCGTGGCGGTGAATGTGTAACCGGATCCGAGTTTACAGCAGTTCTGGGACTTGACTTCAGCCCGATCGGGCCCTTTGCCGCCCCTTTACAGGTTTTTTGTGGACCTTTGTCTTTTTTGAAACTTGTCCGCCTATCTCTGGATACGCTACGTCCCTGAAGGCTGCATTGATACCTCCTGGCCATATAGAGGTTGGTGAGGGCAAAAAAACGATGTAAGCGGAGTTGCTCTTCTTGGCAAGGCCCTTGTACCGTGCCTTGGCGAAGCCGAATAGGCTTTCGGTCACGCCGAAGATGTGCTCCATCTTTACATTGACCCTGGCCAGTTTCCTGTTGTGGATTTTCTCTTCCTGATTTAGTTTCCTGTTCCTCCTAGATTTTTTCTGGGTAAGTGCAACCGCTCCGAATGCCTTCTCCCTGATAGCCGCACCCTGTCCCATGTAGGAGATGTTGCCCCATACTTCCTTATTCAAGATGGGCATTGTCCTCCTTGAAGATCCTCTCGCCCAAGGCACGGAGCTCACCTTCGGGGAAAAGGCTCGATGAGGGTACAAACCTCCTTCCAGGGGACGGATTTATTCCATCTTGGCTAGAAATTGCTCCATTTGATGTGTTTTCTGTACTTCTTGGAGGTAGAGGCGTTAGAAAGGGTCTTCTGGCTCTTCATGTGAAGCCAGCTTCCCGGAGAATGGCATGACCGGACAGAAGGCTGGAAACGGAAAAATCGAAGGGCTGCAAGTATATTTTACTAGGTCAAGGTCCTTTCAGCAGGACTTTTTCAAAGATTCCTTTATGGTTAGGTATAATATGAGTAAAAATAAACCAAGATGAATACGCAAGCAAGGACGTGGAGTTTCAATGGGAAAGATGGACAACGATAGTCGATTTGCCATTTGGCTGGAAAGATCTGCTAGCTCCGAACAATTCCGGGAAATAGTCCAGGAGTTTTCTTCCTCTTTTAATTTCAAGATTTCTTTTTATTCGAAACAGGGGTCTCTTTTGAGAAAGGCTTTAAATTATTCACCTCTTTGTTTTGAAGTAAGAAATGGCTATCTTCCCAAAAAACGTTGTTTAGAGAGTATAGAGAATGGTGTCATCCGGTCTATCAATAGCAATAAAATACTTGTTTTTCGATGTTTTTGCGGGGCTGGATATTTGGCTGTCCCGATGATGATCGATCAATCCTCGGTTGGGTGTATTGTGTGTGGTCCTTTTCTTTTCAAGAAATACTGTGAGGATGAATTGGCCTGGTTTCTGAAAAAGTTGGTTCCTGACAGCAAGGGATTCAAAAGAATTTCCGCAAATTTCATGGCCATTCCTGTAGTAGGGGTCGAACTAATTGAGAGGATTCGCAGCAGGCTTGTAAACATGGCTTCCTATACTACTAAAATGTTCCAGAGAGAGGTCCTGGAGGCTCGAGGGTTTTATGTGAGTGAACAAGAAAGAGAAGATACTCGCTTTGAAGAAAGCCTCAAGATCTTACAGGACAAAGATCTGAGAAGCCAGTTAAGTCTACATTTTCTTTTCAATACCCTGAACGCACTATCTCAATTGGCTATGCTTGAAGGGGCTGTTCAGACCCAGGAGTTAACCTATAAATTATCAGAGTATTTAAGGTACGTACTAAGGAAACAGATGAGGCAGGAGCTGGTACCCCTCTCTTTCGAGATGGATAATATAAAGCGATATCTTGAGATTTACAAAGTACGCTTCAGAGAGAGGCTTTCTTACGAAATACAGATAGGACAAGGAGCGGATAAAGCTAAAATACCTTTTATGCTTCTTCAGCCAATCATCGAGAATGCCCTTCTTCACGGCATAGAGCCCTCGATAGGACCTGGAAAGATTAGTATTCGAGCAAGAGTGATTGAAACCTCGGTGATGATCGAAATTAAAGACAACGGAGTTGGATGCGACTCGGAAAAATTGAACCAGGGTATCGGCCTGCAAAATGTTAGAGACAGGATGTCTCTACATTTTGGCCTGCTGTCAGATCTTCTTATCATAAGTAAACTTGGTGATGGAACATCGGTATCGGTCAGAATCCCTTTTGAGGGAGTGTGATTCCCATGGGTTTGAGGATTCTCGTCGTTGATGACGAGCCGTTGACTGTTGAAGCCCACCGGAAACTAATCCGAAAATGGCGAAGTGATGTAGAGGTCCTGGAGGCTCTTAGCGTTCCCGAAATGCTTGAGATCTCCAGAGATTGGGATCCTGATATAATCCTACTTGATGTAAGGATACCCGGTGGCGACGGCCTTTCCGCATTAAAAACCTTAAGGCATGAAGGTTTTTCAAACGAAGCAATAATTACGACAGCTTTTGACGTGTTTGACTATGCAAAGTTTGCTATGGATGTCAGGGCTTCCTCTTTTCTGGTTAAACCAATTCGGCCCAATCATTTGATTGAAGCAATGGAGAGGGCTTCTTCCGTTATCAAATCGAGAAGGGGCGGAGAGGAAAGACTGAAAAGTGCCCACCAGGTCCTTAAAGCTAACAGGGGGCCCATCGCAATGAACCTTCTTACCAATCTTATTCGTCAGGTGGACTATGCTGAGGAAGCGGAGGCCCTTTGTCGTGAGATTGGTTTCCCTCCCGCCCGTGCGTGTCATTTTTTCGGAATAATAGCTCTTCCGGGGGATGAAAAAGAGACTTATTGGGAGCATCTTCTGTTGATAGATACCATCCAGGAGACGCTAGGTGATGAAGTGACCGTATTTCCCTGGAAAAGTCATTCGATACTTATTTTTGTTCCTGCTGATGGTGTGGGCAGATCACCAAAAGATTTATCATTAAAAATCCTTGAGTCTATTTCAAGAAATTCCCTTCAGGGTAATGTTATTTATGGTGGGCGGGTATCTGACCTAAAAAACCTTCCAAATCTTGTAGCTAATGTCGAGACCCGCCTTGATGAAAGCCTTCTCGCTGGTGTGGGCAAAGCTTTGTGGGAGGAAAAGGGGGAGGAAAGGATTGACGACACTACTGAGACGGATCTTGCCATCTTCGGATTAAAAAAGGCCCATTCTTTAATCGTTGATGCTATCAGGGATGGCCAGGGTAATTACCTTTCTAGAGGACTTGAGATTATTGTGGAAAACGCAGATAGAATTATTTTTAGAGATCTCGAAATATCGAAGCTGGTTTTCCTTGGCATCCTTGGATGTGTGTCGGAGATACTCCTGGAGCGTAATTGTGGCTTATCCGAAGTAAGAGGATGGGGCAGGAGAGGTATTTTGGATATTATCTCTTGCACAAACCCATCCAAGCTCAATTCCATTATTCAAAATATACTGGAAGAAGCCATGGTGATTAGGGATTCTTCCATCCAGTCTCACTCTTCTGTAGTCCATAATGCCGTGAATTATATTCAGCAGAATTACGATGACTTGTCTTTAGAGACGACCGCCGACTATGCTCATGTAACCTCGGAGCATTTAAGTCGTTTGTTCCAAAAGGTACTCAAAAAGCGTTTCGTTGATGTGGTAAGGGACATTAGAATCGAACGTGCAAAGGCTCTTCTTTCTGAAGGGATGAGCGTAAGAGATGTTGCTATATCAGTAGGTTACAACAATATCCCTTATTTTAGCACTTTATTCAAGCAACAGACAGGCGTCAGTCCAAGTGCTTTCAGGCGATAAATCTAGCTCGACTTTGACAGTAAATGCTGAAAACTGAGCTAGGGGTTTCGAAATAGCCTGTGATTATGCGATTCAAGTTTTGGAAGCCCGTGAAAGGTAGTACCATGTATTTATTTTTAGTGGTTGCTCAACATCTGACACCGGATTAGGATGGTGTCATGGATCTAAAAGCCTACGAACACCTGGTTAGGAACGAATCTGCCACCCGGAAATTCCTGATGTGGATGATTTTTTTTTATCAGCCCTTTTTATCCCTGCCATTCTTTATTGTATTGTTGTTTTGGCGATGAGCGGTATGGCACCCTGGGAGCGAGATTGCGAACATGGCGATGCCGGAGCCCGAGATCGTCGCGAAGCTGGGGCTGCCCGCCATAATCGGGGTCCTCACGATAATCGCCGGTATCCTCCACGCCTTGACCACACTGATGGGGTTCTGGGTGTCCTCTGCCCGTTGCCTCTACGGAGCAGCTCAACTAACCAGTTGCCCAAGATCTTCATGGAAGTAAATCACTATGGGGGCAGCCGTGGGTTTCCAACCTTGCCGTTCTTTTCTTCTCGGTATTTTTCTGCCTGTTCACGGGAGCTAACTGGGTTCAGTACATCTATGCCGTATCCTGCATCGCTGCCGGAGTGGTCTATTTCATGTGCTGCATGAACGCGATGAAACTGCGTAGAATGTACCCCGATTGGGAAAGTCCTTACAGGGCGCCCGGAGGAGAAAAGATCTTCATCATCGGGCTGTTCATTTCCGTATGGATAGTGATAGGTTCAGCACTTGAACTAGAAATCGGCGGCTACATTTCCCTGGCGATATACTTTTTGATCGGTTATGGTTTGCACCTGCTCATGGCGATTCTAAGAAAAAGAGATCCAGAGAAGTATCCTGTTTTGAGCACTTTGACGCCCGATGATAAAGAAAGGATGGGAACCCTTTAAATCCTTTCCGCCTCGTGCCTCACCCGTGATCCTCTGTTCAAAAAGAAAGCCGGTGAGGCTTTGAAGCACCACCGGCTTTCTTGAAGTCCACAAAAGGATCTCGAAATTCTTGTTGGTGACGTGCCTACTTTGGTGCCATTCATCCCCGTGGTCGCGCTCAGAGTGTCTCCTTTCCCGTGGCTTTTGCCATCTCGCGACGGCTCAAGGCATAACTGGCCTTTTCTGTAACAAGGCCCGAAGGCCGGAAATTCAGGACAATGACCAATACCAGTCCCATCAGCAGAAATTGGAGCCAGACCGGGTCGAAGGGGAGGAAAGAAAGGGCGAACTTGTAGGAGATGATAAGTTTCTGAACCAGGATGAAAACAAAGGTTCCGATGAGGACCCCCACATTGCTGCCGCTTCCGCCGAAGACTACCATGACCCAGGGAAGGAAGGTCCAGTCAAACCTGCTGAGCGCGCTGGGCGCCACACCTGTTGTATAAAGGGTGTACATTGCTCCGGCGAGCCCGCAGATTATCCCGCCGGTCACCATGACGTTCAGGCGAATCTTTGCCACGTTCTTTCCCAACGATGAGGCGGCGTCGGGATTGTCCCTGATAGCCCGCAGCATTCGCCCCATGGGGGATTTCTCAATGGAGTCCAGGTAAAGCCATACTCCAAACGCTAATGCGCAATTGGCCAGTGATGCAGCCATGAATCTCCAGTCACCGGCCCAGGCCCAAACATCGGGTATCCGTACACCCAACGGTCCACCCACGACGGGGTCATAATTGTTGCCGATGATGGCAAGAACCTCTCCGAAAGCCAGAAGGGAGATCGCCAGGTAATCACCGCCCAATCTTACGGCCGGGTAGCCCGACAAGAGACCGAGGAGCGCTCCTGCGGCACCTGCTGCCAGGAGAGTAATCAAAAGAATAGTCATTGCCGTTCCGGGGGCCCCGTGGAGAGAGAGATCCACCTGCGAAGCTATGATGACATTGTTCCAGATCATATCTTCCGCCAGGGAAGGATCTACCTCAACAAGCCACATCCCCAGCCTGATGGGAAGCCACCCTCCGACATAAGCCCCGCCTGTGAAGGCGAGGACAAGCCCGAAATTAGCAATGCCCGTGTAGCCTAGTTGGAGTCTTAGGCTGAGGTTAAGAGCGAGGTAAATCCCGAAGAGGGCCAGAAGGTCGACGGAAAAAAGAAACCACTGTCCACTCATGACATTACCCCCTTCTCCTGCCGACGAAACCGCTCAAACCCTCCGGCAGGAACTGGAGGGTGAGCAGGAGCACGATCATCGGTATAAGGTCCTTGAAGGGTATCACCCCCGGCCCGACCAGGGAGGATAAAAGGTCTATGCCGTAGATTTGGGCAAATCCCAATACCAGGCCCGCCAGGAGTGGTCCGTACATTTTCTCTATACCGCCGAAAATGCTTACGGCGAACATGGTCGCTATCATGCTCGTCCCTATGCCGGGATGACACTGGAATCTCATGGGGAAAAGACAGCCCGCAAGTCCGGCGGCACCGCCAGCCAGGCACCAGGCGAGGAATGAAAGGGACTTTGCGTCGGCGCCCATCACCACGGCCAGGGTGGGTTGCTCCGCCAAGGCCCTCAAAGCCAATCCGAGCCGGGTATGCTGAAGCATCAGGTAATAACTGACGGTCAACACGGCCAGTGCGGCCCAAGCCGCCCAGAGGATCCCCATCTGTCCCCAAAGGGTGAAATCGAACCTTGCGAAAAGGAAGTTCTTGGAGGAAAGGTGAAAAATGTTCTGGAGGTAGTCAGCATAGATGTTTATCACAGCTATAAGTATCAGGCTTATCGCGATGGTGACGACCAGCAGGAGTATCGAGGAAGCGCCCTTTGCCCGTATCGGCTCGACGCCCACCAGGAATATGATCCCGCTGACCGCGGAGCAGACGATGAATGCCACAGGAAGATGGAAATAAGGGCTATGCGCCAGGAAAGACGTGGCCGTTAAAGCCACGTAGGAACCAATGGTGACGACCTCTCCGTGGGCCACGTTCCAAACCCCTGTTGTTCTGCGAATCAGGGTGAGGCCGAAGCCCATCAGTCCGAGCAAAGCGGAATAGGTCAAAGCGTCAATAAATGAAGCCATGATCATCTCGCCCCTTGTCAGGCCAACCCGAGATAGGTTTTCATGAGCTCCTTGTTGGACTGGAGCTCCTCGGGTTTGCCGGAAAATATTATTCGTCCGCTGACAAGCAGGTAGCATTTGTCGACGACATCAAAAAGGATCTTCAGGTTTTGCTCGATGATCAACATGCTCAAGCGCGTCTTGTCCTTCAGATTCTTTATTAATTCGGCTATCTGGGCCGCGGCGATCGGTGAAAGGCCGCTGGTCGGTTCGTCGAGCAAGAGCAGTTTTGGCCGGCACATCAGGGCCACGGCCAGCGCGACCATTTCCCTTTCCCCGCCGCTGAGGGTCCCCGCTGTCCTGCGAAGGAACGGGCCGACAGGTTTTACCAGGGAGAGCACTTCTTCTATCCGTTCATTGACCTCGCCTTTAGGGAGGTTAAAGGCTCCCATTCTCAGGTTCTCCTCTACTGAAAGACCGGGGAATACGTTGCCTTCCTGCCTTAGATAACCCACCCCACGGCTTGTTACCTTGTGAGATCTTTCCCTTTTAATTTCCGAGCCTTCAAGGATCACGCTTCCTGAAAAGATGTCGGCCAGGCGGAAAATACTGTTAAGAAAAGTTGTCTTTCCGCTCCCGTTGGGACCGACAATGGCCACAGCCTCTCCCTGATCGCATTGGAGATCAACATCGAAGAGAACGTGTATGGCCCCGTAGCCCGCGTTGAGATTCTCTACACGCAATAAATCGCTCATGACCCCAGGTACACCTCTTTTACCTGGCCGTTGTTCAGAATCTCTTCCACCGAACCTTGCGCGATCAGTTTGCCCTGGTTCATCACGTAGACATAGTCGGCGTATTTCAACGCGATGTCGAGCCTGTGCTCGATAACCAGGAATGTGAGACCCTGCTCGTCCCTGAGCCTGACAAGGAAGGAGAAAACCTCGTCCGCCATGACCGGGTCAACCCCGCAAATGGGTTCATCGAGGATGACAAGTTTCGCGCCGGCCAGGAGGGCCCGTCCTATTTCGGCGAGTTTAATGTGGCCGGTGGATGTTTCCGACATGGCGGCGTCCCAATAAGGTGTGAGTTCCATGGCTTTGGCCATGGAAAAGGCTTCCCGAACGTTGTCGTTTTCTTTTACTTTCCATAGCCCCTTGAAGGGGCATTTCAAAAGGGATTCACCGCAAGCGCTTTCACAGGCGACGAGGAGGTTCCCTAGTACGCTCAAGCCCCCGAAGGGAGCGGGAAGCTGGAAGGAACGCACCATTCCCTCCTTGCAGATCCTGTGCATGGGCCAATGGGTGATCTCCTTGTCTTCCAGGTAGACCTGCCCGCCATCGGGCCGGAGGAATCCCGTGATACTGTTTACGAGGGTTGTCTTGCCGCTGCCGTTGGGCCCGATCAGGAGGGTGATCCTTCCTCGGGGCAGGGATATGCTGACGCCATCCACTGCCTTGAGCCCGCCAAAACTTTTTTTGACGTCGCGCACTTCCAGCATAGCATCATGCATCGTAATTCCTCCGTCAGGGGATCGTATAGAGAAATGGCCCTGCCCCATGTCAGGGACAGGGCCACGATTCCGGTTATTTCGAAGGCACCCCGGAGAGGTCGCCCGTAGCTGCGTCGTATTCCGAGACCTTGACCCAGGCGTGTTTCCCTTCAACTTCTTTTACGGCAAAAAATTCGACGTTGAGGGCCTTCCTGTCGCCAAGCTCGTCCAACTCTGCCCAACCGCTGGCCCCGTAGTAATTTGAAGCCACGTAGGGTAGGGCATCCTTGATGGCCGATCCATCGCCGGATTGGGCGCATAGGGCGGATAGTGCGGCCAACCAGGCACAGTCGTAAGCGACGAGGCTGTAAATATCGAGGGTTTCACCAATCTTTTCCTGGGCGTAGGAAAGCAGCTCCTCACGCTTGATGGATTTCGGCGCCGAATACATGGGAGCTATGACTTGGACTTTAGCGGCTGCGTCACCGGCATCCCGCAGGATGACGCTGCTCTGTGCCACGGCATCTCCGCCTGTCCAGGTCAGCGAAAGGAGGGGGCTCTTCCTGGCCTGGGCCTGGCTCAGGATAATGGCCAGGTCCTCCCAAGTAAGACTGATGACGGCGACCTTGTCAGCGCCATGCTTCTCGACCGCCGGACCGACGGCTCGCTCCAGGGACGAAAGCTCCCCGGAAAATTCCTTGGTCCCACCAGCGAAATCCACGCGCTCAAGAATTGTCCCGCCGGCGGCTTCGAACTCCTTGGCAAAACTGCTGGCGATAGAAAGATCGCAAGGGTCCTTCCTCACGAGAAGTGCTACGTGGGTAAAGCCCATCGTCTCCACGAGTTTGGCCAGGGCGACTCCTTCCATGTCATCATGGGGGATCGGCCGGAAAACGTAGTCATCAGCGACTCCCAGTTCCGCGACGGTTGAAAAAGAGGAAATAAGGGTGATCTTGTTGGCGTTGGCATAACCCATGGCCAGACGTATATCGGAGCTGTCGAGAAGGCCGACCGCGATCTTGACCCCCTGCGCGGCCATCGCTTTAATTTTCTCCAATGTCACGTTGGCTTTGGTTTCCGTGTCCTCGTACAGGAATTTGATGGTTATTGGAAGGTTGGCCCCCGAGGTGAATTTCGCGATGTCCGCTTCCGCCTTTTCCATGGCAACCCTACCACGTGCTCCGTAACTTGCGAAATCGCCGGTCAGGGGCATGAAGGCGCCTATCGTGATTTCTTTCTTCTCGGCCGAGAGGATGGGAGTGGAGATCAATGCGGCCAGAAACACAGCCAGGATAATGCTCCCTAAAATCTTTTTGTTCATAATTTATCACTCCTTCGTCCCTGTAATAGGGCCATCTCCTATCGGATCACCTTTGTCCAAGGTCCTGCAGATCACCCTGGAAGCAACCTTTTCCACAAAACGTCAAGGGAATAGTGACTCTCCTTCTCGCCTATCACTCCTCTCATTCGTCAGAGGGCGAACTCCGTTCCCACTCCCTTTTCAACGGCTTTTCGGAATATTTCTCCAGCCGCGACGGCATCCTGTACTCCGATACCAACCGTCTTGAAGACGGTTATGTCACTTTTACTCTTTCGTCCTTCTACCTTGCCGGCAATGAGCTCGCCCAGTTCGCCGGTTATAATCTTTTCGGTGAAAAGGCCCTTGCCAATGGGGTCGATCAGGTCGCCCGACTCGGAAAGAACAGCTTCCCGTGATTCTACGAACACTTTTTGGGCCTTCAGGAACAACTCCGGCGGCATTTCCTGCATATCCGGCCGGTAGGATCCGATACCATTGACATGAGCGCCCTTTTTCACTGCTTCGGCGGGGAAGACGGGATTCCTTGCGGTGGTGACGGTGGTGATGACATCAGCTCCGTCCACAGCTTCTTCACCTGAAGTCGCCACGACGATTTTGATGCCGGCCTTCTCCCAGATCTTCTCTTGGTCCCTTGCAGTATCTCTTGCCCTGGCCTCGTCGGCATCGAAGATCCTGACTTCCTTCAACTTCCTCGCGGGGAGCATCGCCTCCAGTTGGGCGGAGGACTGTCCTCCAGCACCTATGAGGGCGCCCACCGAGACGTCTTTTCTGGCCAGGAGGTCCGTGGCCGCTCCTGCTGCAGCGCCGGTCCGGAGCTGGGTTAGGTAGGTACCGTCCATGACAGCGCGCACTTCACCCGTCTGGGAGTCCATGTGGATCATGGCAGCTGGGACGACGGGTTTTCCCAACTTTAGGTTGCCCGGGAAGACCGAAACGATTTTTAAACCCAGGGATTGGGTCTCCTCGACGTAGGCTGGCATGAAAAGGGCTTGGCCTTCTAATTTATCCACATTAATATTAATTCTCAGTGGCACGATGGCCTTGCCGTCGGAAAAGAGCCTGAAAGCCTGCTTCATGGCCTCAATGGCCTCAGACATTGAAAAGACCTGCTGCATTTCCTGCTTGGTGATCAATCGCACTGGATACCCCTCCCCTGGAGCTTTACTCAATTTGACAATTACCGTTTTCAGTCTATCAATGAAGAAAGGGTCAGTCAACACATTTTTGTATGTTATATAATCCTGTTGAATAAGATGTAACATGAAAATCATTGTCTTTAAACGGCAACATTCGCCGTCTTGTCCTGCCACCATAGCTGAAAGGCTCCTAATAGCCTAAACGAGTCGTTGAAGGAGGCCCAAAATGTGCAGGGAATGTAATCCTCTTCTTGAACCACTCATCCCGGTGGTCAAACTCTTGGGAGCTATGCTCGGAAAGGATTACGAGATCGTTCTCCATGATGTTTCAGCAGAAGAGCCCTTTATAGTCGCTATTGAAAACGGGCAAGTCTCGGGTAGGGATATAAACTCGAGCATGACGGATTTCGGTTACTTCCTGATGTCCAGTCCCGAGGCCGAGGAAGTGGATCACGTGGTAAATTATCCTTCCGAGACAGAAACAGGAAAATCTTTACGTTCGGGCGTGGCGCTGATCCGCGACGGGGACCGAAAAGTCATTGGTTTCCTTTGCATAAATTTTGACATGACGAGGGGGCAGGTTCTCAAGGATATGGGCGAATTCCTGACGGCCTTGAAGCCCCTTTCTTTCCAAGACCTTGAATTGGAACGTTTCCCCAGGGTAAACAACACCTCGGCCGAAGAAATTCTCGAAAAGGTCCGGCACGATCTCGGTAAACCGTTGAATTACCTGAACCGTTCTGAAAGAGCGAGATGCATCGATATGCTTGAGAACTACGGATTTTTCAACCTGAAAGGTGCGGTGAGAATGCTAGCCTCCAGGATGGAGAAAAGCCGTTACACCCTTTACGCGGACCTTCGAGCCTTTCATTCCCAGCGCAAGAAATAATTCCCCCGTAGGGGAGAAATGACCAGGAACCTTTTTTGCTGTACATTATGCGGAGGAGCCTGCGCCGTGGCTGCCAGTGACGCATGGTTCACCATGGAGATCCAGGCCCTTGCCCGGCAGGGGGGTGTGGCATCGTGAGAAGGTTTTTCACACGGAACACCTGGGTTTTTGTCCTGCTTTTGCTTACCAGCCGGCATCCGGTTCCGGCCGCCGAGAGGCCGGAGGGTTACCCCGAGACGACTCGGACCGCCCGGGAGATACTCTGGGAGGGGGTTACTTCGGGAGGGGTGAGTTCCGGCTCCGTGGCGGTGCTGGATGAGGGGAGAATTGTTTTTTCCGAGGGGATACGGTCCCGCTGACAGGGCGGAAGGAAGACCCGTCGACGGAAAGACCAGGTTCAACATCGGTTCCACCAGCAAGATGTTCGCGGCCGTTTCGGTCCTGTTCCTCGTCGATGAAGGCAGGATTGACCTGGACGACCTGGTGGTGAAGCACTTGCCGGAATTCAGGATGAAAGGCGCGCGCCACAGGGATATAACGGTGAGGATGCTCTTCAACCATTCATCGGGACTCCCAGGAACTACCTTCGATTTCTGCTACAGGTTTGAGCGGGATTTTCATGAAGTCCTCCTGGAGACCATGAAAGATAGTGCGTTAAAACACGATCCAGGAGCGATGGGAATATATTGCAACGACGGCTTTGCCCTTTCCGAGATGCTCATCGAAAGGGTTTCGGGCCAAAAGTATATTGACTTTCTCACGGAAAGGATATTTCGCCCCCTCGGAATGGACCATACCGGTGAGAGCGTTGGTATGAGTGGCGGCAGGGTCGATGAGTTTTATGATCCCGACGGAAAGAAATACCCCCGTGAGGTGGTCTGTCTTCGACGGTCGAGGACCTGTGCCGTTTTGCCGACAGTTTCATGTCCAGCGGAAGGCAAATACTATCGCCTTTTTCTTTGGCGGAAATATTGAAAGTCAAGCCCACCCCCTTTGCCGCATCCCTTAAAGGGCAGGCCTTTTTTGAGGCTTTTGGATGGGATTACCAAAACCTCCCCGATTTCTTGAAGTTGGGTTTCCGCGTAGATGGAAAGAGCGGTGGCACCCTCTTTTACTCGACGAACCTCCAGTTGCTCCCGTCGGAAGAAATGGCCGTAGCGGTAATATACTCGGGCACCGGCAAGGCCGGAGAGGCCACCTATGGGATTATGAAGGCGCTTATGGTAGACGGGGGGTTGCCTGTTCCCAGAGAAAAGCTCGTCGGGAAACCAGTCCAGCCCGAGCCCATGGCGCGAGATACCTCCCCATCCATAGGATTTTTTGCTAACGCGACGGGCTTTTACCGCTTTGATCCCGACAAGGGAAAGGGTAGCCTGAAAGTATATCCCGTCAGCCCGGTCGAGGCAGAGATGGTCCTTTCCCTGGTGTATAACGATGGGTTTTTCCATGATCCCGAGTCGGGCTGGCGGTATTACTTCGCCTTCTCCGACGAGGGCACTTTCCTCGTGTTGCCGGAAGCGGAAAGGTACGGCGTCGACATTCCGGCTTTTCAACTGGTCGAGGCGATAGAAAGCCCGCGGAAAATGTCCGTCGAGATGGACGGAACCCTCTGGCTGGTCCGGAACGCATCGCCCTTTACAATTTTTACCGATTCCCTTCTTGTTAGGTCTTCAGCTCCGCAAAACCTCTCCAGGTATGTGACCTTCTCGGGTCCCAAAAGGGTGGTTAACGCGGACGTTGCTGAGATGACCGCGACCGGTTTTCGGGACCAGTCTTCCCTGGGGCTGTTCAGAAAGGATGGAAAGGTTAGGGCAAAGGTCATGGAGTCCGAGTTTTCCGGGGAGGATGCGGCTAATTCGTTGAAGGAGGGTACGACCCTTGTCGCCATAGGACCTGAAGGTGATAATAAATGGTTGAGGGCGGTCTCGGAGGCGATACTTTCTTTCAGGCATACCGACGGTAGCCGGATCCTCGTGTTCCGGGGACCCGAGGCGCCCCCTATCTTCGACAGCGTCGTGGATGCTGGAGAGGTCTACGTTCCTGAAGATTCCTTGATCTTCCTGGCGGGAAGCCCCGGGGATCTTATATATATCGCGGCACGGTAAGCGGTGTTTCACCTCCCCTATTTTTTATAAGATCCGGAGTCGCGGACCTGAAAGCGGTTCCCCGGCATCACGATGAGGCGACAATCTAAGAAGGGTTTGGACGATGAAGAAAAAGGAGATCTTCGAGGCCGCGAAGCGCGCGGAATTTAAACTGGCCCCTTTCTGCACATGCGAAGGCCTGGTTCTGCATGGTATCTCCCACTTGAGAAGGGTATCGATCCTTTCGGGACGGCTTGCCTCGGCGGTCGGGGAGGACGTGGAGGCCGCCGTCGTAATGGGCTTCCTGCACGATTGCGCCAGGACGGATGACAAGGCCGGCGACGACCATGCCCGCGACTCGGCGATCCTTGCCCGACGGTTGCTGAAGAAATTCTACCCTCATCTTGATGCCGAGCGGATGTGTCGAGCCATAGCCCGTCACGCCGACGGGGAGGTTTCTGACGATATGCTCACTGGCTGCCTCTGGGATGCCGACCGGTTGGAACTGAAGAGGATTAACAGGGAGATCGACCTCGAACTGCTCTCCACGGAAGTTGCCCGGCGCCTGGCCCGGGCCAGGGCAAGAAGAACGGCGATAATGACGGGAGGCTGACATGTTGGAAAGAAAAAAAGAAGTGAACGTCGCTATCATCCAGGAGACGCCTGTGTTCCTGAACCTCGAAGCCAGCGTGGATAAAGCCTGCGCCCTGACCCGAAAAGCCGCCAGCGACGGTGCCAGGGTCGTGGCTTTTCCGGAGACCTGGCTTCCAGGTTACCCTGTATGGTTAGATTCGGCCCCCAAGGCGACCCTCTGGGGACACGAGGCTGCCAGGAGGCTCTACCGCAGGTTGGTGGAGAACTCCCTGGAAATCCCCGGGGAGCAGTTCGAGTCCCTTGCCGCCACCGTCGCCGAGTCGAAGGTCCACATGGTTATGGGAACCCATGAACTCGTCGGAAGCACCCTCTACAACTCGATGCTTTTTATCTCCCCTGACGGCAATCACAAGATCCATAGGAAACTGACACCAACCTATACGGAAAGACTGCTCTGGGGGATGGGCGACGGGAGCACCCTCGTCTCGGTCGACGCCGACTTCGGTGTCCTGGGAGGCCTCATCTGCTGGGAACATTGGCTCCCCCTGGCCCGGGCGGCTATGCACGCCAGGAAGGAAGTCATCCACGTGGCCCAATGGCCCTGGGTGAGGGACCTTCATTTGGTGGCCAGCCGGCATTATGCCTTCGAGGGGCAGTGCTTTGTGCTCGCTGCGGGGACCGTTCTGACGGTCGGCGATGTGCTCGAGGGTTACGACTCTCTTTCTGACGCGACGCCGGATTGCCGCGAGATGCTCTCTTCCATGGGGAACCCTGGGGAGTTGCTTCAAAGAGGGGGCAGCACCGTGATTGCGCCGGACTCCACCTGTCTCGTGGAACCCCTCTTCGACACCCGAGGCACCGTCCACGCCACACTCAACCTCGACTTCGTGACCGAGGGGCACCTGCTGATGGATTCCGACGGCCACTATTCCCGGCCCGATGTCTTCACCCTCACGGTGAACATGGCTCCCATGCGCAGTGTTAGGTTCGAATCGTAAAGACAAAAGCGACTTTATCACTAGAGAATCCGCGTAGCCATTGGTAGGTGGCAAAATTTTTATGGACTTTGTCTTCCTGATGGGATGGCCGAAGAAAAGTGTTCCTGAAAGGAGTGGTTCTGTTGACCCTTTACGAAGTACTGATCATCGATGCCCAGAACGATTTCTGCAAACCGGGTGGTGCCCTCTTCGTCCCCGGAGCTTGGGAGGATGCGGAAAGGCTTTGTGCGTTGCTAGACAGGCTGGACGGCTCGGGGAGCATCGGAAACCTCCACGTGACGATGGACACTCATTTCGTACACGATATATCCCATCCGTGCTTTTGGAGGGACCC
Organism: Thermovirga sp.; assembly: GCA_012523215.1. Taxonomy (NCBI): domain Bacteria; kingdom Thermotogati; phylum Synergistota; class Synergistia; order Synergistales; family Thermovirgaceae; genus Thermovirga; species Thermovirga sp. The sequence goes on along the minus strand of JAAYIZ010000041.1, from coordinate 14,967 downwards.
CGAGGGCAACATGCCGGAACCCTATACCCAGATCAGCCCTATTGACTTGGCTTCGGGGAAATGGCTACCCAAGAATCCTGCTTCCCGGAAGAGAGCGGCTGAATACCTGGATAAGCTGGAAACCTCGGGCAGGTACACCCATACGATTTGGCCGGAGCATTGTATCCTGGGTTCGTCGGGCCACTGCATTGTAGAGAGCGTTATGAACCGTATCAACCGGTGGGAACGGAGGGAGGGTAGGAGGGCCAATTTTATCCTCAAGGGCATGAACCTCTGGACAGAGCACTATTCGGTGTTGAAGGCCGAAGTGGAGGATCCCGATGATCCTGGCACGGCGCTGAACCAGCGCCTGCTGGAAGAGCTTACCTGTGCGGAGGCGGTGATCATAACGGGACAGGCTTTGAGTCACTGCATAGCTAACACCATCACTGATCTCATTGAGAACCTTGCCTCCGATGTCCTGGGCAGGGTGATCCTCCTTGAGGATACGTCGAGCAGTGTTCCCGGTTTCGAGGAGTTGGGCCGGTCGGTGCTTGAGAAGGTCCGCGACGCCGGCATGGGGGTTTACAAGGCATCGGAGGTGCCCTTTTCCTGAGAGTTTCCCCGGTCTCGGAAAGCACCCTTCTCGAATTTACATGTAATTATCAGCCCTGATGGAAAGGGGCGATGGGCTTTGGAATACAGTTTGGTTTTTAAAGTTGGGCACTCCGAGGTGGGCGCTCACGGGAGGATGAGAGTGGTGAGCGTCGTGAACCGCTTTCAGGATATTGCCGGCGAACATGCCGACCACCTCGGGCTTGGGGTCAGGGATCTGCTTCGCGGAGGGCATACCTGGGTTCTTCACCGGATGCGGATGACCTTCTCCAGGATGCCGGGTCCAGGAGAAGATCTCAGAATTCGCACCTGGTATCGTCCAGAACGGGATCTCTACTCGTTAAGAAATTTCTCTATGGAGGACGTCCGTGGGGAAGGGACCATTTTTGCTGAATCTTCATGGGTTGTGCTGGATCTCAAGAGGGGTCGCCCAGTGAGGTTGAGCTCGGCAATGCCAGAGACCTACGGGGAAAACAGGTCGAAACATTTTCCCACGGGCTTCAGAGAAATCCCCGAAATGGGAAACGGGGACGGGGAAGTTCGTTTCGATGTTCGCCTTCATGACCTGGATATCAACCACCATGTCAACAACGCCCACTACTTTGAATGGGCTCTGGAGGCGATACCGATAGAAGAGCTGGATCCATCCGGACCGGTCGAGGTCGAAGCCCTTTTCCGGACACCCGCCCGTTACGGTGAAGAAATCGTCTCCCAGGTGAAGAAAGTGGATAATTCCCCCACCGTCTACCTTCACAGGCTTCAATCAGGAAAGTCAAAGGAAGTCTGCGCTTTACTGAGAACGGAGTGGCCCCTCGGGACGGAGTCGGAATCAAGAGCAACCGCAGGTATTTGAGATCTTCAGGTCTAACATGAAAGAGCAGACTGGATCCATATCTTCGAAGATCTCCCGCGCCAGGGCCCATAGGCGGTCCCCGCTCCCCTTGACGGTGGTCGAAATGTCACCCCTTTGGAAGTCAAGCCCGCTTCTTTCGATCATCGACAGGACCCTCGTGACATCGCCTTTATAGTTTAGGCCCGCCATGGCCAGAAAGGAAATCTGGCGGGTGATCATTTCTTCCACATTGCGCAAAGGAATCCCCCCTTTCCCGGCACGGCCGGGAAAAGTTCTTCTCCGGGCCGGATATCCTCCTCGTTGGTATCGGGCCTGGTGAACAGGCATTCCGATAATGAAACCAAGTTCCCGGGCTTGAACTGTCTCATTTCTTCCATGCCCAGGAACTTCGCGTGGTGATAGACGCTCCCGACTTTCCGGCCGATCTCCGTGTAGAGTTCCCCCCACGCGCTGAGGCGGTTTATGGTCCCGATGACCAACTTCCCACCCCTTTTGAGAACTCGATACATTTCCTCGGCGGCATCGAAGGGATTATCCACGAACTCCAGTACCGCCATGGAGATTACGGCGTCAAAAGTTCCGTCGGTGAACTCCAGGGCATTTACGTCCATGGCGAGGAAATCCGCCCTGATCCCCTCGGACCTAGCCTTCTCTGCGGCCAGGATCAGCATTCTTTCGGAAAGGTCGACGCCGGTCACATCGCAACCCAGCTTGGCCATCTTCAAACTGAAGTTGCCCGTGCCGCAACCGGCGTCGAGGACCTTCATGCCTTTTCGTGGTTTAAGGAGGTCGAAAGCGCACCGGGTTTCGACCTCGTCGACGTGTCTCCCGAGGGGGGTTGTATACCACTGGTCGTAAGATCTTGCGTGGTCATCGAAAACACTCATAGGATCTACTCCCCGGTTATCAATCTATCCAATCGATACTCAGTGAGCCATCTTGCGAAGAGAGGGTTTTTGAGAGGATTAGCCCCGAAATGGAAGAGGTGCGTCGGACAGAAGCAGTCGGAACAACCAAAACCCGGAATCCGTCCGTCGGCCATCCCATCCACGGCGCGGGCCAAGTCGCATTCAACGGACTCGGCGGATCTTACCGGCAAGCAGGAGATGAACCGTGAGGCTTCACGCAGATAGTCCACATGCCAGTGGAGGTTTTTGCGCCTTCTGCGGTGACGATCCATCCGGGCCTTTAGGTTTTTCATCGCGGAACCCACATAGCAGTAATACCCCGCCTCGAAGTCGAGTTCTCCGAGTTTGCCGATCGTCAGCCGCGTGGGTTGCTCCAGTTCCAGTATCAGGATGTAGCCTCCCCTGTCGGTGGCGTTTCGTTCAAGGATGGGCCAGGGTATTTCCAATAGTGATACCCCGGCGTCGAGGGAGAGATCCTTATTCCAGCCCACACGGACGGGTTTTATATCCACGGCATTCCTGGCCTCAAGAAAAGCTTTGGCAAAATCCAGGTCGGTGTGCAGGTTGGGAAGGAAGTACCGAGGACGAAGCGAGTGAGCCAGGATCAGCAGTCCCGTCCTTGGACCATGACTTCCCATTTCAGCCAGGTGGGTAATATGGCGGGTAGCCCTCTCCGAGGGCGTATCGGGGAACATGGCCATTTTCTCACCGAAAAGGGTGCAGGATTTTACCTCTACCGGGAAGAGCCCTTCGGGTCCCTCAAGAAGGAAATCAAAACGGCTCCCGCCGAAGGTCACTTCGCGGCGGACGATCCTCGTTTCGCCCCAACCGGGGATCAAGCCCCGTTCCAGGAGCCATTGGGCCGCGTCGTTGGTTCGGTGGGTGTGGAGCATCACCGGGCCATGGGAGGTTTCGACGGCTATGATGGTATAAGAGGTTCGTCGACCTTCGGTTTGCGCGGACTTCTCGAGGAACAGTTTCGCTCCCGGGAGGAGTAGTTCCCAAAGTCGTCCCGGGTTGGGAAGGTAGGCTTCAACCGCTTCACGATTGGTTTGAGCCATAACCTTGAATCGGTTGGACCGGGCAATAAAACGCGCCTCGATGATTGGGCGCGCAGACGCCCTGTAGAGGAGATTCAGCGAGCCGCCGGCGGTCGTCCCTCTCACCAGGGCACCTGTAATCCCAGGCCTTTTTTATGGGCATATTCGCTGAGAAGCCAATCGTCCGTTTGGGAGGTCTCCACGGCGATGAAAAGCCAGTCGCGCCTGACCTTCGGGGTGTTCGGCAGGTATGCCAGTTCCGCCGATCTTTTTCTAAGTTCGCTGGTGGCATCGAGTAGAAAAGGTCTTTCGTTCATAATAAAAGAATAGCATGAAAAACTACTAAAAACTGTAACTGTTCGTTGTTTCAGGGCGAAATGCCGGTTTAGCTCGCTCGAAGCAAAGGCGGGGACCCTGCGGTTCAATCGGGTTGCGAGAGCAAGCTAAGGGTGGCGCGCATCTGTCTTGGTGTTGGTTATAATGTCAGGAGCCAGCGAAGGCTTGGAGCTTTTTCCAGGCGTTTGTGTTTTTCACAGGAAAGAGATCGGAGAGAGATGTTCATGGCCGGTGCGAAACGAGAATTCCTGCGGGGAGCGAAAAACGCGGTGCCCTTGTTTCTTGGTTTAGTGCCCTTCGCCGTGGTGGTGGGAGTAGCTGCAAGGGAAGCGGGGCTGGATGCTGCCCAGGGAACGTTCTTTTCCCTCTCGATGATTGCGGGGACTGCCCAGTTGGCGGCCGTCCAGCTCTATGGGGCTGGAGCCTCAGCTGTGATCGTCCTACTTACTGCCATGGTGGTGAACCTCAGGTATTCTATGTACAGCCTTTCACTCCGCCGTGTCCTGGAAGAAAGATCATTCATCGAACGCCTCCTAGCGGCCTTCTTCCTGTCGGACCAGTCTTTCGTGGTCACCATGACTGAACTGGAGACCAACCCCGGCAACCGATCGATCCCTGTGTTCTTATTAGGTTCCTCGCTGGCGGTTTTTGTGGTATGGGTGGCTGGCATCTTCCTCGGTTTTATCCTGGGCGCCATCATCCCGGCGGGGCTATCGCTTGATTTCGTCATACCCCTGGCCTTCATGTATTTACTTATACCCCACCTGGGAGGAAGGGACAGGCAGGTTTCGGTTCTGGCTGGCATAGTGGCCTCGGTGGTGTTCGTACCCCGCCTTCCCCTTCAGTCGGGTCTTTTGGTGGCGATCTTCATCGGCATTGGTTCCGGGATGGCAGTCGGCGCCTTTTCAAGGAAGACCAAAAACGGGCAGGAATGGGCATGATATTCTACCTCCTTTTCGGCTCGCTTGCCGTCGCGCTTCTGATTATCAAGGGGCTTTTCCTATGCTTCGTGCCCGACCGGAAACTACCTCCTTTTCTTGAGAGGTACTTCCGGTACATCACCCCGGCCGTCCTCGCCGCCTTGATCGCACCATCGGTTTTCTATGCCGGGAACCCGGCAGGACTCGAAGTGTCCCCCAAGAGGTTGACGGCGGGCCTCGTGGCCTTCATCGTCGCGCTGGTGACGAGGAATATTTTGATTACCATAGTGACTGGTATGGTCCTGCTCTGGGGTTTATCCTGTCTTTCGATCTAGGTTCAGGCCCGGGCCTTCACGCGTGAACCCCCGTTGGTATCTCACCATGAATCTACTTCCAATAATCCCGGATAAAGCGGTAAAATAGAAGCGAGGTTCGATATTACCCCGATTTCGATCAAGGGAGCATCGCGGGTTTGGCGAGAGAAGGGAGAGGTGATCCAAATGAAAAGGGTAGTGGTGGCGATCGACGGTAGCGAGGTCAGCAAGGAGGTCCTCGATTACGCCCTGCACTATGCCGAAAGAGAGAAGGATGCCGAACTGCTGTTCCTCCACGTTATCAACTGGGAAGATTCTCGCGAGATATCCGTCGGTGGGCGGGTCGTGTCAGTGCCTCCGCCCGAGGAAGAAGTCAAGGGGGAGTTCGAGAAATTGGTCCTTGACAGGATCCAGGCGTCCGACGCGTCCAAACCGGAAAGGATGTCCATCAACATTCTCTTTGGGAATCCCTACAATGAGATTGTTACTTTCGCGGAAAAGATGGACGCCTCCATGATAATGATTGGGCACCGGGGGCTGAGCAACCTGGAGAGGTTTTTCCTGGGGAGCGTTGCGGCAAAGGTGGTCGCTCATTCTCCCTGCAGCGTTTACGTTCACCGGGAAAAGAAAAAACCTGGAGATTGACTGCGGATCCGGGAGGAGGGTATGACATGATCAATTTAAACGATTACCTCACTCCGGGCTTTTCCCATGAATTTAAAGTGACGGTAACCAGCGAGGAATCTGTCGGCAATTTCTCTCCCAAACTCGACCAGTTACTGGCAACTTCGGCCTGTGTGAAGGCCTTCATAAGGGCGGCCATCGAGACCACCGACAAATACCTGCCTGAAGGATACATCACCGTGGGGCAGAGCATCGAGATTTCCCACGAGGCCCCTTCCTACATAGGTACGACAGTCAACTTCAAAGCAACCCTGTACAGTATCAGCGGCAACAAGATCTACTACGAACTCGTGGCCTGGGATCATATGGGTACCGTCGCCACGGGAAAGCACACCAGGGCTGTGGTCAACTGGGCACTGCTCATGGACGGAGCCAGGGAAAGAGCCTACCTACAGGACCAGGGCTTTTAGGGCCTGAGGGGTATTACACGAGTGCTTCAGGGGAGAACGACCCGTTTCCTTTGAATACCCGGAGGCTGGTAACGAGAATGACGGTAGGCATCGACGGGGAAACTCGGAATTCCAGTACATAAGACGGACCTCAGGTACATCTCAAGGTGGAAAAACGGCCTTTGGGATGAGGGGCAACTGGTGGAGGACAACCAAATCTGTGTCAGCGCGGCCTCCGATGTGTTCCGTTACGGGCGGAGCTGTTTCGAAGGCCTTAAGCCTGCAGGATGCAGGACGAAAGCGGGGACGATCCGGCTTTTCGAGGTGGATTAGGACGCGAAAACGAAGCAGGACCGCCGCGGTGATAACACCTATCGGTGTGATCGAGTACCGGGGCAGGCTTCATGTCTTCCGCGGCGAGGCCGATGTCGGCCCGGTGACCAGGAAGCTCTGCGAAACCCTCACGGGGATTCAGTTCGGTGACGTAGAAGCCGCTGGAGAATGGATATTCAAAGTGAAGTAAGAATTTCCCCCTATCCGGATGGTCGTTTAGTCTATCCTGTTTGAGCTATTACCAAGAAAAGGCTGGACTTATCGACCTCCTCAATGATATAGGGAAGGCCGGTCGTCCGGCCCAGCTTTTCCAGTTCATCCCTTGAGAAGGTGGTTGCCGTAAAGCCGTCCCGGCAGACAATTTTGCCATTTTTAGTCCTTTCCCGATCTATCTCACCGAGCAACCCTTTGTCGGCCTGCTCTTGAAACCAATCCACCCGGGGTTCCCAGAATTTTTCACTGTAGGTGCTGAAGAAGGCCTTACCGCCCTTGACCAAAGCCCTTACGCCCCTGGATACTAGGTTCAGGGGGTCACCTTTCATCGCGGAGAGTCCATTCTGAAGGCAAAGGACCACCTCGAATTCGGACTTATACTCGATCGAATGTGCATCAGCCGTCTTGAGCCTGCAATTGGGTACGTCCTTAAGGTATTCTCTCCCGAAGAGAACCGAGTCTTCGGAGATGTCCAGCCCGAGCACGAAATCCGCGAAGGGCGCGATCTCCTTCATTATCCTCCCGTAGCCTGCCCCCAGTTCCAGCACCCTTTCCCGGCCCGAGAGTTTTCCTGCGACGTAGGATATTTCCTCCCGCAAGTACTGGCTGACCCTCTGAAGGTCCGTTCGATAGACTTCCATCAACCTGGCCGCGTTCAACTTGCCCGAATAGTAGTTTTCCACAGCGTTTTCCTCCATGGAATATTTTGAAGCTTAAAATGATACTTGACTGTTTGCAGGGCAATGATATCTTAAAATAGTAAGATGTTCGATCAAAAAGGTCACCCCTTGAAGCCCTCATGCATGCATGGAACTTCGAGAGGCACTTTTTTAGGAGGGTAGTCTTTTCCCCTTGGTTTTCCTGAGGGGCTTCGGGTCTGTTCTACGGGGTGACGATCTCGTCAGAGGGGTTGAATATGCAGCTATTTACCGAACACCTCATCAACGGACTCGCCGTAGGCTCGATATACGCCCTCATGGCTCTGGGACTCGCAATGGTTTACGGCATCCTCAGGATCCTCCATGTCGCCCACGCGGGTGTTTACGCCATAGGGGCCTATGTAGGCCTTTACACCTTCCAGGCTACGGACAGTTTCTTCATGGCCATCGCCGTGGCCATGGCGGCATGCGCCTTAGTGGGAGTGGCCATAGAAAAGTTGGTTTACTACCCTCTTCTCAAATTCCCGCCCTACGTGCCCCTCATCGCCAGCATCGCTATTTTCCTTTCCGTCGAGGAACTCTGCAGGATTGTCGCCGGGCCTTATATATTAGGGTTTCCGAGAAGGCTCACCTTCAGTTCGCTGACCCTGGGAAGCATAAGCATAGGAGGGATGCAGATCCTCGTGCTGCTGACCTCCTTCGTCATACTCCTGGTACTTTGGTTTATATCCGACAAGACCGAGGTGGGCCTGGCCATGCAGGCGACTTCCCAGGATATGGCGATGGCAAGCGCCATGGGCGTCGATACGAAGAGGATCATCTCCTTTACCTTTGCCCTGGGCTCCGCTGTGGCAGCGGTGGCGGGAGTCCTGGTGGGCATTTACTACAACCAGGTCTACCCGACCATGGGCGCCGTGCCGGCCTACAAGACCCTCGCCATCATCGTGGTTGGCGGCCTGGGAAGCATCCCGGGGGCCGTCCTCGCTGCCCTTTTGCTTGGCCTGGCCGAGGCCCTGCTGATAGGTTATGCTGCTATCCCTCTTCCCAGGGACGCGCTGGCTTTTATCGCCATGATAATCGTCTTCATGATCCGGCCCCAGGGCCTCCTGGGCAGGAAAACAAGGTAGGAGGCTGGAACTATGGGCGGATACTTCTCAACCGTCGCGATCATGATCGGCATCTACGCCCTAGTGGCCTCGGGCCTGAACATCATCGTCGGGTTCGCAGGACAGATATCCCTGGGCCATGCGGCCTTTTTCGGCATCGGGGCCTATTCCTCCGCTCTGCTTTGCACGAAGGCGGGCTTCTCCTTCTGGTGGAGTCTTCCCCTGGCGACCCTGATCACGGGGTTGATCGGCGCCCTGCTGGGCATACCCAGTCTCCGAGTAAGGGATGACTTCCTTGCCATAACCACCATAGGTATCAACTTCATCGTTAGGAGCATCTTCCTCTATGTTCCCTTTTTTGGCGGGGCGTTGGGCATTGGAGGCATACCGACACCCGTATTGTTCGCCACCAGGCTCAGGGGTCAGTACTACCTGGCCCTCATCCTGGTTTTGTTGGCCCTGGTGACCTGGTTCACTTTTCTTTTCGTCCGGACCTGGACCGGGCTCGCCACGGAAGCCATGAGAGAGGAGGAGACTGCCGCGGGAGCGATGGGGATCTCCCACGTGCGCTTCAAGATCCTTGCCTTTACCATAGGGAGCGCAATGGCCGGCCTCGGGGGGGTGCTCTATGCCCATTTCGTCAATTTCATTAGCCCCGACGACTTCGGGTTCCCCGTTTCCATCATGCTGCTATCCATGGCGGTACTCGGAGGCATGGGGAGCATCTGGGGCCCCATACTGGGGGCCATTGTGTTGGGCTCCCTCCCCGAATTGTTCAGGCCCCTGGTCCAGTACCGTATGCTCCTTTACGGCATTGCCCTTTTGCTTGTCATACGCTTCCAGCCCCAGGGCATCCTCGGAGAGGGCAGTATTTTAGGCAGGCTCGTCTCGCGGGGGAGGCGATGATCGTGCCGGGCGAGGACTTTATCCTCCGCGTCGAAAAGATGAGCCGCCATTTCGGTGGGCTTAAAGCCGTCGACAAGGTGTCCTTCCATGTGCGCAGGGGCGAGATCCTTGGCCTGATAGGACCCAACGGCGCTGGGAAGACGACATGCTTCAACGTAATCTCCGGGGTATACCGTCCCACGTCGGGGCAGATATTCCTTGAGGGAGAACGCATCGATGGTTTACCGGCGCATTCTATCGCCGCCAAGGGAGTGGGACGCACCTTCCAGATCGTCCGTCCCTTCGGCGGGATGACGGTACTGAACAACGTCATGGTCGGACTTGGGTTGCCGAGGTACAGCTCCTTCGTTAAAACCAGCCTTCTTTTTAACACCGGCAAGAACCGCGAGCAAGCTATGGCTTTCCTCAAAGAAGTGGGACTCGAAGGATTTGCAGATGGTCTCGCCGCCAACCTCTCCCTAGGGAACCTTAGGCGCCTTGAATTGGCAAGGGCTCTCGCTCTGGGGCCCCAACTTCTGCTCCTTGACGAATCCTTTTCGGGCCTGAGCCAAGAAGAAATCAAGCAGATGATGAAATTGGTCAGGGACATCCAAAAAAGAGGTTTCACGATCCTCCTCATCGAGCACAACATGAGGGTGGCCATGTCGCTGTGCGAAAGACTCGTCGTGCTTGACCACGGGGGCAAACTGGCGGAAGGTCCTCCCGGCGAAATAAGGTCCGATGAAAAGGTGATCGAGGCCTACCTTGGAAGAGGAGAATCAAATAATGCTTAAGGTTGAAAACCTTACCGTTGCCTATGGAGACATACTGGCCCTGCAAGATGTCTCCTTCTCCGTGGATGCCGGAGAAGTGGTCTCCATCATCGGTGCCAACGGCGCAGGTAAGACAACCCTTTTGAACACCCTGATGGGCCTTGTCAAGGCGCAGTCCGGAAGAGTAGTTTACTCTGGCCCTCCTGAAGCCCCAAAAAGCGAAGGGCATGATATCCTTCTCCTTCCCGCCCATAAAAGGGCAGGAATGGGGATTCGGATTGTGCCTGAAAGAGCCAGGGTTTTTCCCAGACTGACCGTGGAGCAGAATCTCAGGATGGGGGTCTACGGCCTTTCGAGCAGCGTCGATATAGGACAGGCCTTCGACGAGGTTTACGAGCTCTTCCCGGTGCTGAAGGATAGAAGACGGCAAGCGGGGCAGACTCTTTCAGGAGGAGAGCAGCAGCAACTGGCCATAGCTAGGGCATTGGCGTCAAGCCCAAAGATCCTCCTAGTGGATGAAATATCCATGGGCTTGATGCCGAAACTGGTAGACCTGGTCTTCTCGGTCCTGAAACGACTTAACGATGAAAAAGGGCTAACCATCCTGCTGGTGGAGCAGAACGCGGTTAAGGCCCTCGGGATAGCCCATAGGGGTTATATCCTCGAAACCGGACGGATAGCCTTGGAGGGTGAAGCTTCGGATCTACGCGAAAATCCAAAGGTCCGGGAAGCATACCTGGGAGGTGATGCCGCTGTAAGCGAAGTTTGAGACGGGATGGTGGGTTTCGCTTGAGCCTGTTGATATAGGAACGAAAAGGAGGGTTTTTCATGAAAAGATTGGCGGTGCTTGTTCTTGCGCTGGTCCTGATCGTCGGGGCGGTTGGTGCGGCCTTGGCCGCTGATACGATCAGGATAGGTTTGCTTGCGCCTCTTACGGGATATGCCGCCGCCGACGGCCTGAGCGTTCTGCAGTCCGTACAACTGGCGGTCGACCAAGTCAACGCGAAAGGCGGGGTCCTCGGGAAGCAGATCGAGTTGTTCTACGAGGATGATGCCGGTGAGGCCAAGGAAGCGATCGGGCTTGCCAGGAAACTCGTCCAGATGGACAAGGTCGTGGCGGTGGTCGGTGGCTCCTACAGCATGCCCACCCGTGCAGTAGCGCCTCTATTCCAGGAGTTTGAGATTCCCCTGGTGGCAGGCTACGCCGTCCACCCCGATATTACTGCGGCCGGCGATTTCTGCTTCAGGAACGGTTTCCTGGGAACCGTTGAGGGACGAGGCGCCGGCGTGGTCGCCGTCGACATGCTGAAGGCGAAGACCGTGGGCATGCTCACCATGGATAACGACTTCGGCAGGCAGATGGCCGAGGGGTTCAAATCCTACGTCATCTCCAAGGGCGCGAAGGTGGTCTACAGCCAGGTTTATCCTCTCGGTGAGAAGGACCTCATGCCCTACCTGACAGCCATAAAGGAGGCGGACCCCGATGTGATCCTAGCCAGCGGGTATTACGCCGAAGCGGCGGGTATTGTCAAACAGGCCCACGAGATCAAACTCAGAACCCAGATCCTCGGGGAGGAAGGTTACGATTCACCCAAGTTTATCGAACTGGCTGGCGCGGAGGCGGCCAACGGGACCATAATCGTGACCAACCTCGACCGTGATGACGAAAGGCCCGTGGCACAGGCCTATATCAAGGAATACCGCGAACGTTACGGCATGGAGCCTGACATGACGGGAGCCTCCAACTTCGACGCGTTCCTGATCATCGTCGACGGCATCAGGAGGGCCGGGACCACCGATCCCCACAAGGTTAAGGATGCCATCGCCGCTTTGAAGGACTTCGACGGGGTAACGGGTATCATTAAGGGCTTCACCGAGATCGGTGAGGTCATCAAGCCCGTTCAGGCCCAGATCGTAAAGGACGGGGTTTTCCGACGTTACGGCATCGTTGATGACCCCGATGTCATCGATCCGAGGAAATAACAGCGATCCGCCATTGAAAAAATCTTGGGACGACAGGTAACAGGGCTACAGGGCCGGGGTGAGGTTCCCCCGGCCTTTTTCACTATCGGCTTCTTTAAAAGATAAATCCCTATTTCCGACTCCGGGAGAAAAATCGTGTTGGGGTGATTCACCATGGACTGGAAAAGGCTCGAGGCGCTATCGGTCAAGGACCGTCCAGTATGGTAACGATCCCGCCAGGGTCCAAATATCTCAAGATCCTCAGACGGCAGGAGGAATTCGAGAGTCCCGCCGTCTCCTGTCCGAAGGGGATGCCCAGGGCTCTGGCCCGGGGAAAAGGCGCTACGTTGGAGGACGCCGACGGCAACATCTATATTGACTGCTTCTCGTGGGCGGGGGCACGGCATCGGGGCATGCCCATCCCGAGGTCCTGAAGGCCGTCCATGAGCAGATCGACAAAGTCACCCCTACGCTCGATATTCCGAGCGAAGCACACATGAAAATGGTGAGAACCCTAAGGGGCATTCTTCCACGGAAACTTTCCAGGGTTTTTTCGAGGAACCACTGGCTCCGTCGCTGTTCAACAGGCGATAAAACCTACCCGGGATTTAACATGAGCAAGGACGGGGCCATCGCCTTCAAAGGCGCCTATCATGGCATGATGGTGATTTCCCTGGCCGCTACCAGCGACAGCAGCCACAAGGATGGCATCGGTTCCCTGGTCCCGGGGTTTCAATCCCTACCCTTTCCTTACAAGTTCAGGAATCCTTTCGGGTATCAAGAAGAAGGGATAGACGAGTTTGCCGCCAACAACCTCAAGAGGGTGCTCGATGACACCCACTCCGGTTATTCGAAACCCGCGGCGGTCACCCGCTAAGCCGTTCAGGGTGAGGGAGAAACGATAATTCCCGGTCCTCTATTCCTCCAGAGGGGCAGGGAGATCACCGAAGCCCGGGGCATCCTTCTTATCTGCGACGAGATATAATGTGGTCTCGGCAAGACGGGCAAAATGTTTGCTTTTGTGCACTACGGGATAGTCCCCGACATAGTCACTATGAGCAAGACCCTTGGTGGGGCGGGATTCCTATCTCCGCCATAGGCTTCAGGGAAGAACCGAACACGATGCCTCCCGGAAAGAGTATCGACACCTACCAGGGCAACAAGGTAGCCTTCGCCGCTGGGGCCGTGAGCCTTGAGGGATGATCGAGAACAAGGTTTCGGAGTACGCCGTCCAACGGGGGAAAAGTCGATGGTTCGGTTCAAGGAAATGGAGAGGAACTCTCCATTTCTGGGCGAGGCCAGGGGAATCGACCTCATGATCGCCCTCGAGATAGTGGAGGACGAGAAGACCGGGAAACCTGCAACAAATCTTACGAAGCGGTTGCGGAGGCTGGCCCGTCAGCGAGGAGTGATGATAGAGCTAGGTAGTCACCACAACAACGTGGCCAGGCTCTTCCCGCCCCTCGTGATCAACGAAGAGCACCTGGTGAGAGCGGCAGATATTCTCCAAGGGGTGTTGAAGGAGTTGGAATGGCCGTTTAACCTCCTCGGTTTACGGGTTAGCCTTTTGAAGCCTGAAGCAACGACGATGCCAGTTTTTCACGGATACGGCCGTGGTGGGAACCCGACCAGTAGATCTGTCCGCAGCCGGGACATCGGGTGAAACGGTCGTACATCATCCGGGTCAGGGGCTCCAGTTGATCGATAATGGCGCTCTTGTCGGTCCGTTCAAGGGTAATATTGCATTTGGGACATCGGCTGAACAGGTCGATCCTTTCCCTGAGTCCAAAGAAATGGATGACCTCGGCCAGTTGGTCCCAGGGGCGCCCTGAACGAATCAGTCGGCCCCGGAGGACTCTGTTGCGCTTCAGCAGTTCCTTGTCCCTGGTGAGGAGGATCCTTTTGTTATCGCCGGCAACTCTGGCTATTTCGGCATCTTCCCAACGGGGATCCAGGAGACAGTCGAACCCGGCCAGCCTTAGAAGGCCGCCAAGGCGGCCAACATTCGCGTCGGCCACGAAGGAGACCTCTTCAAAGGGTTCAGGAAAGAGGACCGTGAAAAGGGTCACGTCGACGGGAGGCCTGGGGGGGAGGATGTCCAGGGTTTCTCCCCAGGCCGGAAAGTGCGCAAAGGATCTTTCCGAGCCTTCCGATTCGATACGGCCTACCTCGGTGTGGGGTACCCCCTGGGATTCGACGAGGTCCTTGACGGGAGCTGAGCGGAACAGCTCCCGTGTCGTTTCGGGATAGACGCCCCGATTGTTCAAGAGGGCAGACAATCCGCCATGGAAAACGAGCCTGATCGCCATGCTGTCTTCGCTCCAATCCCGGGTTTGAGGTGCGTTCACGAAAAGGCCTCCCCGGGAAGGTCCTTCTCCATTTTTGGAGCTCAGCGGTTTTCGCTTTATCGATGGCCGAACCTGTAATTCCGTAGCGTTTCCTTCAACGTTTCATGCCTGACTTCGGTAGCGTGGAATTTAAAAAGCATGAAAGTAACCTGGATGCAAAAGCCTATGCCAAAAGCCGCGAAGGCTGTTCCCAGGCCAACGGGTCCTCCCATTAACCAACCCAGGAATACCACCATCGACTCCAGGATAGCTCTGCAAAGGCCGACAGGTAGACCTGTTTTTCTTTCCAGGACCACCATGAGGCCGTCCCGCGGTCCCGCTCCGAAACCGGAGCCCAAATAAAAGTAGGTGGCAATGGAGATGACGAAAAGGCCGACGATCATCATGATCACCCCGGGAAGGAAACTCTTCATCAAGGGAATCCGGTCCAGGGCAAGGATCAGGTCGAGGAAAAAGCCAATGAGGATCATGTTGAGTATTGTCCCCAACCCCAGCTTTTCTCCGGCCAGAGCCACCGTCACACATATGATGAGCCCAACGAGGATGCTGGCATTGCCGATGGTTATGCCTATCATGTTGGAAATCCCCTGGTGGAAAACATCCCATGGGGCGTAGCCCAGGTTGGCCTTCATCGTTATGGCTATCCCGAG
>JAAYIZ010000040.1 GCA_012523215.1 Thermovirga sp. | reverse complement strand
GGAGCCTTGCGATGGACAATTTTAAGATCGCCACGTTCAATGTGAATTCCATCAGGAGCCGGTTGCCCATCCTCGAAAGGTGGCTCGCCGACAACAGGATGGACTGCCTCTGCCTCCAGGAGACGAAGGTGGAGGACGGATCCTTCCCGGCCTCCTTCTTCGGAGACCTTGGCTTTCACGTGTGCTTCAGCGGTGAAAAGTCCTACAACGGCGTGGCCATTGCTTCGACGGTTCCGCCCGACGAACACGGATTCGGCCTTGGCGACGGCGAGGAGCCCTCGGGCAGGACCCGCATTGCCTGGTGCCGTTTCGGCGACCTCAGGGTGATCAACGCCTACGTGCCCCAAGGCAAAGCCATAGACCACCCCGACTACCCCATGAAACTCAGGTTCTTCGAGAGGCTCGAGGATTTTCTGCGCTCCAGGGGGGCCCCCAAGGAACGGCTGGCGCTGGTGGGCGACCTCAACGTGGCCCCCACCGAGATCGACGTGACCAACCCGAAAAACAAGAAAAACCACGTCTGCTTCCACGAGGACGTCAGGAAGGCCTTCCGGAGCCTTTGCTCCATGGGCCTGGTGGATGTCTTCCGGAAGCACCGTCCGGGTGAGGGGGAGTACTCCTTCTGGGATTACAGGGTCCCGAACTCCCTCGAGAGGAACATAGGTTGGAGAATCGATCATATCCTCGCCACGGCCCCGCTGGCCGAGAGATCCATCGACAGCTACAGTGACCGGGAGCCCCGCGCCTGGGAAAGGCCCTCGGACCATACCGTGGTCGTTGCCGAATTCAGGTTGTAAAGCCCATCGGGATTTTGCAGGCAGGAATGACCCTGTGGATGCCGCCGGGGCATCCACAGGATGGGGATAATTATGTGGACAAAGAGGATCAGATTTCGGGATTCAGGCCGTAGCTTACGACCTGTTTCATGCCCCTGTTGACCTTCGCCCAGTACCGCTCCACGCCCCCGCCGCAGTATCTTCCCAGGGCCCGCTTCGTATTGCCGCAGGCCGTCATGTACCTCGAAAGCAGCAGGACTCCGGCGGATACCCCCTTCTCGGGGTGGTAAAGGTCTCCTTCCGTCTTGAGACCGGCGTGAGCCATGAGAAGGTGTGAATGCACCCTCCAGACCACCTGCATGACCCCGGCGGCGCCGTAGGAGCTCCTCGCCTTGGGGTCAAAGTGGCTCTCGGTATTGCCCACCGCCACGGCAAGCGTGAGGGGGACATCGTACTTGTGGCTGTAATGCACGAAAGAGACCGCTTCCCGCCAAGCGGTCAGCGGGTCGACGTTGCGGTTCTGGTGGAGGATGTAAAGCGCGATGACCGAGGCGTTTTTTTGGTTGGCAGGGTCCATACTCCAAAGTCTGCGAAGAACCGACTCGGGGTTTTCCCTTTGCCATTCGACAAGAGCTTCGGGTTCAAAGTCCATTACTCTGAGCGTCGCGGTGACGGTGCCGTCAAGCTGTGAAACACGGTCGGCCACGGCACGATCCCGGCTCCATTCGGAGACGGCGTTCACCGGGGAATTATCCAGGCTCTCTCCCAGTAAGGTGTGGACCAGGACGAAAGCTGCGCACACCATGACGATCGCCAGGATAAAATCCCTCAGGAGTCTTCGAATCAAATACCCGCCCCCTTCGAAATAGGGTCACCCGATGGCACTTAAGGTGGTTTTATACTGACCCGGGTATTATAGACACAAATCCGTGAAAAGCAAGAATAGTATACAATCATTTCAAATGCCATGACGGTCCGGAGGCAAAACCCTGGCTGTAACCCTGGCAAAAGGCTGCAACAAACCCTATTTTTTCGTCCCCTTTCGGCGATTTGCGCGATCCTGTCG
>JAAYIZ010000039.1 GCA_012523215.1 Thermovirga sp. | reverse complement strand
GCGTACATCTCCTGCATGAGGTCGAGCCCATCGCCATAGTAATACCAGGCGTAATACTGCATGACATCCATCCCCAGGGGGATAGCCGAGAACATTGGCGCGACAGGCTCTTTCCCTATCCAGTAGGCGGAAAGGCTGTTCATCGCGTCAATTACGCCCTGGCTCACGGCGTCAAAAACCTCGAGTCCTCCCACCACTGCTCCCGCAGGAAGGGCAGTAATGGTCAACCGTCCCCCACTCATTTTTGTTACGAGTTCGGCAAACCTCTCGACCTGCCTCTGGATTTCCAACCCTGTCGCCCAGCTTGATTGCAGTCTCCAATGGAATTTCTCCTGGGCAGACGCTGCCGAGACCAGGGAGATCGCCATCACAACCGCCAAAACCGCGATAAAGCTCTTTCTTTTCATCTTTCCTCCCCCTTACGATGTCAGTTTTCCTGCATTTACCGCCTGGACAGAGATCAGATCACTGCCATGGCGTTGATCTCTATCAGAGCATCAGGATGCACAAATTTGTTTACTTCAACCAGGGTACTGGTGGGGAAAGGCTCCTTGAAATATTTGAGTCTCGCCTCATGAATTTCCTTGAGTCGGCTCATATCCCTGACATATACATTGACCTCGACCACATCATCCAGAGTGGCTCCGAATTCGGCCAGGGCGCTTTGAATGCTCTTGATGACATGCTCCGTCTGGGCGTACATGTCGTCTTTTCCGACAATGTTCCCTTTTTCGTCGAAAGAAACCTGACCGGAGACCCAGATGATCTTCTCGACGGACTTGACATCCACGCTCACTGCCGTGCTGAAAGCGACCTTCATTCCCATGGCGCTGCCGAACGGTATGACTTTTTTCTCCATACAAGCACCTCCTGAGAATAATGGGGTGACGAGACCGGGCTCTATGTTCTACAGAATATAGACTATACGAATATTGTCAAGATGGCGGCGCACTTTCAGAGAGTCACCTCGGTAAATTGGGAGAAGTTCGCCTGGAGAACCAAGAGGCGTCGACTCACCGGCAAAGCAGGCCGTAATCGGAAGGGTTCCTGCCACGGATCACATCGGTACCCGGGACAACCTCCTTGCATCTAGCCGACAAAAGCTCGACCTGGCATCCGAAGGCCTGCTCTCTCCCCTCAAAGGCACTGGCAAGGATCCTACCGTAAGGGTCGCAGATGAAAGACCTCCTGTTGCCGCCGGGGGGAGTCGTTCGCACCAGGAAAACCTTGTTCTCATAGGCCCTTGTCCTGGCAATTTCAAGGGAAGGCCCCGAGTCGAAAGCAGTCAAGGAAAGCAGCAAATCCGCACCCAGGAGGGTAAGACTTCTCGAGCATTCGGGCAGAAGGATCTCCCCATCCTGGACGAAGGCGAAATTGCCGTAGGAAGTCCTGGTTATATCCGTCGCCGAGAGGGGTGCCCGGCGGCTCCTACCGGGCCCATGGCACCCACGGGCAGAAGCCAGGATCTTCCCTGAGCCGAAAAGCACGCCGAGAGGCTCCCCGCTCCTCTCGCTCCCAGCGAGGGCAACGATCATTTCCCCTATCGCCGCAGCGTATCTTTCCGTTATCATTTCGGCCAACTCGTGAACATCGGTACCGGTGGGAAAGTCCGCCGGGGGGAGAGCCACCACGGAAGCGTGCAGTCGCCCCAGGTTCCCGAGATACTTCCCTGCCTTGACGATATACTCTTCGACATTACGGGCCCCGAATTGGGCGGCACCCAGGAAAAAGCTGTTGCAGGAGGGGATGGCGGATTCAGAAATGATTCTCGTTACCGGCAAATCCTCGGTGGGCTCCCCGAGCACTCCGTACATCTCCGGAACCCTTTCGGGATGGGGCTCCGGCCTTTTTCCCGGCAGGTCGATATCGACAAAGACGATCTCCTCCCGGTCTCGTCTTGCCGAAGCGATGGAGACGCCCTCCGGGGATATCACCCTGCTGCCTCCCACATAGGGGACCGTCCCCGACTCGATCCCGCACTTGTTCGAAAGGACCCACCACACCCCGTTTTCAAAAGACCTGGCCGGGAGCATGAAATCCAGTTGAGGATTGCTCAGGTTCCCGGGTGAGAAAGAATAGCCCGTGAGGTTGGCCGGGTCGATGATAAGGTCGGCCCCCATCACGGAGAGCACTCGCGCAATTTCAGGCAACCTCGCGTCGGCGCATATCAAAAGACCGATCCGCCCAAAGGGCGAATCGACCAAGCCAAAGCTCCGTCCCGATTCATAAAGGTCCCTGTCGAAATGCCAAAGGTTCATCTTTGAAACCCTCAAGACGATTTCGCCCGAGGGATCCACGAGGATAGCGTTGTTGCCGAGATTTTCCCCCTTTTCTTCGACCAGTCCGAAGGCCACGAAAGAAGAATGCTTCCTGGCCTGCCGGCGAATATGTTCGATCAACCGGTCGTTGAGCGACAACGCCTTCTCCAGAATCCGCTTTTCCGCAGGGTCGAGGAAATAGGCGGGCCACGCGCATTCCGGGAAAACCACCAGGTCTACCCCCGGCTCAAGCGCCCTGCCCAGGAGTTCTTGAATTCTATTGAAGGTACTTTCGAAATCGGCCAATTCCGGCGCTTCCATTTGAACACAGGCTATCTTCATTTTTTCGTCCCTCCTGCTTTGAGCCATTATT
>JAAYIZ010000038.1 GCA_012523215.1 Thermovirga sp. | reverse complement strand
TCATTGACGTACTGGGCCAGGAACTTGCCCTCCGCGTCGTCCCTGGAATAACCGAAGGTCGTCTGGGTGAGGTCGTTGGTCCCGAAGCTGAAGAATTCGGCGAATTCGGCGATGTCCCCCGCGACTAGGGCGGCTCTGGGAACCTCGATCATGGTTCCGACCAGGTAGTGCAGGTCTTCAATTCCAAGCAGCGCAATGACCCTCCCCGCGATGTCTTTTACCATTGACAGGAGTCTCTTCATCTCTTCCCGCGTGCCCACCAACGGCATCATTATATCGGGTCTGACATCTACGCCCTCTTTCTTGAGTTCACCGGCCGCCTCTATTATTGCGGCGATCTGCATCTCGTAGATCTCGGGATAGACGAGCCCCAGCCGGCAGCCCCTGAACCCGAGCATGGGGTTGTTCTCCTGGAGCGACAGGACCCTGGCCAGAACCGTTTCCGCGTGCATCAGGTCCTCCGGCGAAGCCTCGCTGTCGGTCTTGATGGAAGCAATGGTGTCTCTGAGTTCGTGCTCCTTGGGAAGGAATTCGTGGAGAGGAGGGTCGAGCAGCCTGATGGTCACCGGAAGTCCTTCCATGGCCCTGAATATCCCCCGGAAGTCCTCCTTCTGCATGTTCTTGAGGACCTCAAGCGCCCTCACCCGGGACTGCCTGTCCCTGGCGAGAATCATCTCGTGCATGACGGGGAGCCTTCCTGAGGCCATGAACATGTGTTCCGTCCTACAGAGGCCTATACCCCTGGCACCAAAGGACCTGGCCCTTTGCGCGTCGTCGGGGGTATCGGCGTTCGCCCAGACCTCGAGGACCGATATCGAATCAGCGGCATCGAGCAGTTCTCTGAAATCGTCGGTGAAGGATGGCTGGACCAGGGGAACCTCACCGAAGATCACCTGCCCCTTTGACCCATCGATGGTAAGAGTCTCGCCCTTCTTCAAGGTCTTTCCACCAACGGTCATGAAGCCCTTCACGGCGTCGATGACGACCGATTCGCAGCCGGAAACACAGGGTTTACCCAGCCCCCTAGCGACAACGGCGGCGTGGCTCGTCATCCCGCCCCTGCTTGTAAGTACTCCCTGGGCGGCATAAAGCCCATGGATATCATCGGGGGTAGTCTCAGGTCTTACCAGGATAACGGACTGCCCCGACTGGGCCACCTTCTCGGCTTCATCGGCATCGAAAATGGCTATACCTACCGCCGCTCCCGGTGAGGCTGGAAGCCCCTTGGCGGCAACGTCGAAGGCGGCCCCGGGGTCAATCTGCTTGTGAAGAAGCTGCTCAACCTGGTCAGGGGTTACCCTGGACACGGCGGTGGCCGCATCGATGAGCCCTTCGGCATGCATGTCCACGGCGGTTTTCACTGCGGCCTGAGCGGTACGTTTGGCATTCCTTGTCTGCAGCATGTAAAGTTTGCCCCGCTCCACGGTGAACTCGATGTCCTGGACATCCTTATAGTGCTTTTCCAGTAAATCCGCGATCCGGTGGAGTTCACGGTCCGCCCCGGGAAGCCTGGAGCCGAACTCGTCAATGGGGTTCGGAGTCCTTATGCCAGCCACGACGTCTTCGCCCTGGGCGTTCACGAGAAACTCCCCGTAGAGTTTTTTCTCCCCTGTTGAGGGGTTCCGGGTGAAGCAGACACCGGTTCCACAGTCCTCTCCAAGGTTTCCGAAAACCATGGTCATGACGTTGACGGCCGTTCCCAGGTCATCGGGGATTCTGTTGATCCTCCTGTAGGTGATGGCCCTGGGGTTCTTCCAACTGAGGAAGACCGCCTCGACGGACTTCTTGAGCTGGACCCACGGATCGTCAGGAAAGGGTTCGCTTGTCTCCTGCTCCACTATCCTGAGGAACCTGGAAATAACGCCTTTCCAAGCGGATGGGTTGATCTCGAAATCATAGCTTACCCCGAGGTCCTTTTTAACTTGGCGTAGCACGTTCTCGAAGACCTCCCCTTCCAGGCCCAGCACCACGTTGGAAAACATCTGGATGAATCTTCTATAACTGTCGAGGGCGAACCTCTCGTCACCCGTCTCTGCGATAAGGGCCTTTACAGACTCTGCGTTGAGACCAAGGTTCAAAATGGTATCCATCATGCCCGGCATGGAGACCGCTGCCCCCGAACGGACCGAGACCAGGAGCGGATTCTCTATCCCACCAAAGGTCTTGCCAGCCTCCTTCTCGAGATCGATCATGGCGTCCTGAATCTCATCCCAGATCTCGTCCAGGAAGTGTTCGCCTTTTTTGAGGTAACCGAGGCAAGCTTCGGTGGAAATGGTAAAGCCAGGGGGAACGGGGAGGCCGATCTTCAACATCTCCGCCAGGTTGGCCCCCTTGCCGCCCAGAAGCGATTTCTTTTCGGCACTGCCCTCGGTGAAATGAAAAACATGTCTTTTCTTTTCATTCCCGGTTCCTGTCATGCTTTTCGACCTCCACGGCATTTAAGGATTGATCACGCTCTCAGGAAATCAAGAATTTCCTGGGCTGTCTCCTCGATGGCCCTGTTTGTGACGTTGAGGATACGACAACCTATCTTTCGCATGATGCCCCTGGCAAACTGGATTTCCTCTTCCACTCTCTCCCACTGGGCATAGTTGGAGATCTCCGAATCTAGGCCAAGAAGGCGCAGTCTTTCCTTCCTGATGTCCACGAGCTTCTCCGGCTGGACCGTCAAGCCGAATATCCTCTCGGGCGAGATCTCGAAGATCTCCCCGGGGGGCTCCGTTTCGGGTATGAGGGGTACATTGCCCACCATGAAGCCACGATGGGCTAGGTACATGCATAGCGGGGTTTTGCTCGTCCTCGACACTCCCAGGATGACCACGTCGGCCGACAGGAGGTGTTCGGCGCACCTGCCGTCATCGCACTTGATGGCGAATTCAATGGCCTTGACCCTTCGGAAGTATTCCTCGTCCATCCTCCTCATCAAACCGGGCGTCTCGAGAGGGGCATGCCCTAGCCGTCCCTCTAGCATGTCCAGGATCGGCCCAAGGATGTCGATCACGTCCGTTCCCTGGTTGTCTGCCTTCCCTACAAACCAGCGCCTCAGGTCGTGGTCGACAAGGGTGCATACGATCATGGCCTTATCACTCTCGGCATGCTCGAGTACTTCCAGGGCTCTGTCCTTGTTGTTGATGTAGCGGAACCTCTGGAGCGTTATGGCATCCGTGGCGAACTGGCTCAACGCCGCTTTCGCGACATGCTCCGCCGTTTCGCCGGTAAAATCGGAGACCACGAAAATCGACAACGGCCAGCGGTTATCCTCAGCCTCCATCGGCAGACCTCCACGGCTTATTCGATAAATACAGCTATCATCAGGACTTCAAAAGTCCCAGGTCTCCGGACGTCTTGAACAAACCGTCGCATTTTTCTAAAAGGGCTATTCTATTGTTCCTGATACGCTCATCGTTGTCCATCACCAGCACCTTGTCGAAAAAGGCGGAGATGTAGGGTTCCAGCTTCGAAAGGATCTGGGTCAGGCCGTTCCAATCCCACGCTCTCACCGCCTTGTCCACCTGGGGAGAGAGCAGTTCAATGGCCTCAAAGAGTGCCCTTTCTGCCTCTTCGCTGAAAAGGCCCACATCGAGGATATGATCGGAACCCTCGGTTTTCTGGAGAATATTCCTGACCCTGACCGCCGACGTGACCAAACCACCAAACCAGTCGGTCCCCTGGACCTCCTGGAAGGCTTCCAGCAGCTTCAGGGCCTGGTTCGGCCTCGATCCCGCCGCGGAGACGGCCAGCATTGTCAATTCGTGGGAAAAGCCTTTCTCGCGCAGCTGGTTGTGGAGTCTCTGGAGCATGAATCCCAACGCAGATTCCTCCTGCTCTTCCGATAGGCAGCGAGACAGGGAGGAAGCTTCCGCCAGCTCCGCTACATCAATATCCAGGTCCATGCCCCATAGGATCTCGTTGAGCGTCCTGGTGGCCCTCCGTATCCCGTACTGGTCCTGGGAACCCGTTGGCTGGAGCCCCGCCTTGAACCCACCGATGATCGTGTCGATCCTGTCGCAAATGCCCAGGACAGCCCCGATGATGTCCGAGGGCGCCCTGTCGCCGGAGGCTGAGGGCAGATACTGCTCGAAGAGCGCCAGTGCGACCCTGGGATTTTCCCCGTTCCTGGTGGCATACTCACGGCCCATGACGCCCCTCAATTCGGGAAATTCGTAGACCATATTGGTGATGCTGTCCGCTTTAGCGAGAAAGGCAGCGCGATCGATCATCTTCGTCTCCTCGGCCGAAAGGCTCATCTTCTCGCAGAGTGTCCGGCAAAGTTCCCGGACATGGGCTACCTTTTCATAGACCGTCCCGAGTTTCTCGTGATGGACGATCTTCTTGAGGGAGTCCACCCTCGACGAAAGGGGCACCTTCTGATCCTCCTCCCAGAAAAAGGACGCGTCGGAGAGCCTTGCCCTTAGAACTCTCTCGTTTCCCTCTCGCACGATGGACATATTGGTGGCCCGATTATTGCTGACGCCGATGAAGTAGGGTTTCAAATTTCCGGCATCGTCCCTGACAGGGAAGTAACGTTGATGACTCTTCATGGTAGTGATGAGAACTTCCTCCGGGATCTGGAGAAAGGACTGATCGAAGGAACCGTAGAACGGCACAGGGTATTCGACGAGAAAGAGATTCTCTTCGACAAGATCCCCGTCGAGAACCGCCTTGCCACCCATTTCCTTCTCGATGGAGGAGATGCCAGCGAGCATTTTCTCACGGCGTTTTTCCGGATCGACAATGACGAAGTTGTCGTACAGCTTCTCAAGGTACTCGCCTACGTTTGAAACCTCTATCTTCCGGACGCCCATGAAACGATGCCCCCTGGTGAAGCGATCGGAGCTCAGGAGGCCAAAGTCAACCTTCAACAGTTCATTTCCGTAAAGAGCCAGGAGCCATCGGACGGGCCTGGCGAAACGACGAAAGGTCCGATCCCAGTACATGCTCTTGGGAAAGGACAACCTTTT
>JAAYIZ010000037.1 GCA_012523215.1 Thermovirga sp. | reverse complement strand
TGACCTACACTCCGAACGAGGACTACCACGGTACGGACTCCTTCACCTACACGGTGACGACGGCAGCGGGCAACACCGAGACGGCCACGGTGGACGTCACCGTCAACCCGGTGGTGGACGCCTTCGATGACGTTGCCTCAACCGACGAGGACACTCCCGTCGTTATAGGTGTTCTTTACAACGACACCTTTGGTCCCAACGCCGAGGTGACGTCGGTCACCCAGGGCTCTCACGGGACTGTCTCCTTCAACGAAAACGGGGATATGATCTACACCCCCGGTGATCATCTCCAGTCCCTCGCTGAAGGAGAGACCCAGACCGATACCTTCACCTATACCGTCACTACGGCTGCTGGCAACACTGAGACCGCCACGGTCACGGTGACGATCAACGGTGCCAACGACGCCCCGGAGAGTACACTTATTGAAGACCGGTCTGATTTAGACGCTGATGTAATAAGCCATGATGTATCGGGTCATTTCAGCGACCCCGACCTCTCGGACAAGCTTACTTTCAGCGCGGATGGTTTGCCCGCTGGTCTGAGCATTGACCCTGACACGGGCAAAATTTCTGGCACCATAGACCGTTCTGCGTCCCAGGGCGGCCCCGGTGATAACGGTGTCTACACGGTGACGGTGACGGCGACGGACCCTCACGATGCCAGCACGTCCCAGACGTTTGAGTGGACCGTTACGAACCCCGCTCCTGTTGCCAAACCCGACACGAACATTGTTTACGAGGATGCGCCGGACCAGGAAGGCCACGATGACAGCAATCCTGACACATCGATTGTGGCCGGCAACGTTCTTGACAATGATGAGGATCCCGATGGTGACGACTTGCGGGTGGATAGCGTCGATGGACAGGCGATCTCCAAGGGTGGTAGCGTGTCGATCGATGGCACCTACGGCACGGTGACGATCAACTCCGACGGCAGTTACACCTACGCCCTGGACAACACGAAGGATGTAATCCAGGCTCTTGCTCACAATGATCCTTATTTAACGGACACCTTCACCTACACGATCACCGATGATGAGGGAGGCAGTTCCAGTGCTACGTTGACCATTAGAATTCACGGCACGAATGACCCCCCGGAGATCTCCAAGGGAGAGGGCGACAATGATTCCGCAAGCTTCATCGAGACCAATGAAGGATTGGCTACTTCCGGCACCGATACCTTATCCCTGAAAGATATCGATACGACGAACACGGTAGAAACGAGCGTTGTAGAGGTAAAAACAACTGGCGGTACCTATACTGGCCCCTTGCCAGACAATCTTCTTGACATGTTAACCGTGAGTGGCGGGCTTGCTTCAGGAGAGACGGAAGGAAAGATCCACTGGACCTTCGACTCGGGGACCGAGGCTTTCGACTTCTTGCCTGCGGGCCAGACATTGATCCTGACCTACACCGTAAGAGCCACCGACAGCTACGAGGCCGACACTCATGACATCACCATCACCATCACCGGCACCAATGACGTGGGCGAGATCATCGACGACGCGGAAAACATCAATGAGGATGTCACCCTTACCGGTAATGTCCTGGACAATGATATTCCCGACCCGGATTATGGCGAGAGCCTGATCGTGAGTGGCTTCAAAGTCGATAGCGACGGAAACGGGGTCCAGGAGAATTATTTCGCCGGTGACACCGTGATTCTTAAAACCTCCACAGGAGGCGGTATAGGAACCTTCCAACTGAACGCCAACGGGAGCTACACCTTCACGCCTCACCCTAACTACAGCGGGCCTGTCCCGGAAATTAGCTATAAGGCTGGCAATCTTTCATTCGATGACTGGGCTACGCTGACGATTACGATTAACCCCGTCGCGGACGCGCCGAAGTGGGAAGTCCATAGCGGTGTAGAAACCAACGAGGATGAGATGATCCCCCTCAATTTCAAAATGCCTGCGATGACCGACAACATTGATGAAAATGGCGCTTTGCCCGGGGACTATCCTGAGAGGCTGGGTTTTATCGAGCTCCAGAGCGTCGACACCGGCGCGGAGATTTATAAAGGCGACGGTACCACCCTTCTTTTCACGGGGGCTAATAACACCATGACGATAGTCATCGTGGATGAGCAGGGGAACCTCGATACCACTGTCCACTACACCGATCTGACCTCGGATTCGAACTATGGGTCCGCGATCAAACTGACCCAGGCCGAATTCGAGGCATTGAAAATCCTCCCCCCCGCCGATCGTCATAATGATATCGACATGACCCTGAGGGTGACCAGTTATGAGACCGATGATTCCGGAAACCGGGACACTTCCGTTTCCGGGGCCGCCGCCTCAAGGAATATTCATGTCGAAGTTCTCGCCGTCACCGACGATGTCGACCTCAAGATAGACGGTTCCGACGATTCTTACAGCGCAACCATTGACGAGGACACGACACTTGACCTTTCATCGTTGCTATCGGCCAATTTCGAAGACCTCGACGGCAGTGAAAAGCGTTCCATCGTCATATCCAATCCGGAGGGCAACGACCCGATAGCCGTCAACGGCACTACCGTCAACGGCGGGTCCTCGATCACGATCAACGCCCCCGGCCTCAGCACTTCCACGTCGGGCTTTCCGGCCATCTCCATCGGGGGTGCGGCCAACATCAGCGGAGACCTCAAGGGCATTACCGTTACTCTCCACGCCCAGGATACCGACAGCGATTCTCCCGGCCATACACCCGGGGTGAAAACCGACAGCGTCACCCTGAACCTTTACGTCAACCCCGTGGCGGGCGATGTTGATGCCCCCCCGGTGAGCACCGAAGAGGATACAGCCGTGAAGTTCATGGAGGGCCTGGCGCTCACTGATACCGACGGAAGCGAAGTGATGGACAGCATCACCATAAAGGAGGTTCCCACCGGCTGGGTAATAAAAAACTCTGTCGGCACCGAAGTTCACACCGGCAACGGTTCATCGGACTACTCTGTCCCGACCGCTGATGTTTCCGACGGGAGTTACAAGAATTACACCATCACGCCACCGGCCCATTCGAGCGCCGATGAAACGCTCACTGTCTCCGTCCAGACCACGGACACCAAAGTTGTCGACGGAACCACCGTGACTTCGACCGAGACGGAAAACCTGGGTGTCAAGGTCACCGTGACGCCCGTGGCCGAGGTCGTGGGCGTCGACTCCGATGGTGATGGAACAGACGACCTCACGATGACGGCAGGCCATACCTACGGAGAGCAGGTGGAGGCGTACGAAGATGAATGGTTCGACCTGAACCAGGACAGCTTCAACCTAAAGGACGGATGGCACAATCAAGACGGGATCGATGTCGGCGGTACAGAAAAGACCTTTGCCCTCCTCACACCGGTACTTGACGGCGGCTCGGCCAACGGTTCCCGGTTCAGCTACTTTGACGGGACGGAAACCCATACGCTGACCTACAACGGGACCGCCGTGGAGATACCGATGGAGTACCTCGATACGGTCCAGTTCATGGCTCCGGAGCACGTCTCGGGACGTTTCGAGATCAAGGTCGAGGCAAAAACCATCGACACTGACCCGGATACAGGCGCCACCGACACAGCCGAATCGGGCAGCGCCACGCTGGCTAACCTGGTGGTGCTGCCCGTGGCCGACCAGGTCACCCTGGCTGTGTCCTCACCGTCAAGGGGGGAAGAAGATACGGAAATAGCCCTGAAGATAAGGCCGACCAGCAGCGACCCCTCAGAGACCTTTAACGTGACCATAGAGGATATCCCCGACGGAGCGATCCTGAAATACGGCGGGGATACGATCACCCCCGATGGGGGGGTAGTAACCATCGATAACTTTGATAGCAATGAATCACTCACTATTCAGCCACCCCCGAATAGCAACAAAGACTTCACCCTTAAGGCCAGCGCGGTATCCGTCGATACCCTCGACGATTACACTGACGAATCGGCTCTTTCCGAGATTCTGGATATCAATATAGTCGTAAAGGGGGTTGCCGATGAACCCGATGTCGCTGTCAAGGATCTTGAACGGACCGAAGACCAAGTCGACTCGGGGGGTGGCAGGATCAGCCTTTCCGAGATCATTACCAAGGCCGAGCTGACCGACACCGATGGCTCGGAAAAGCTCACGATGACCCTGACCGGCCTCGACCCGCAATTTACCATCGAAGGGGCCACTTTCCTCGGGGGGAGCGGGACGGGCCGCACATGGCTTGTCTGCCAGGCCGAACTCACCAACTCATCGACCTGTCCGAAGATCGTGGTTCCGGAAAATTACAGCGGGACCATCGATATGACCGTCCGACCGGTGACGACGGAAGATGACGGCCACTCCCACACCTGGAACCCGATAGACATTACCGTGACGGTCACGCCTTCACCGGAAGCGACCATGGCCCTTTCCACGACGACCTTCGAGGACACCCTTGCCAAGGTTGATCTGGGCATCCGGCATCAGCACGGCGACACCGATGAGGAATTGTCCTCCGTCTGGATCAAGGTCTCCGATGTGGAGGGGAAAGGTTTCACCCTCTGCTACGGCAATTCCACGGAGACCACCCTGGCCGATGCCGCCGACGGCCAGGCCGAGTCGGGAGTAGTCCTGGAGGATGGCTGGTACAAGCTGACCGGAGCCGCCATCGATAACGTCTACGCGAAAGGCGGCGCCAATGCTTCGGGGTCATACTCCTTCGACGTACGTTACGAAGTGACCGATCCATCCACCGACGATACGCTGCCATCAGTCTCGAGTCAGACCGACGCCACCTATACTTTGACGGTCCGGGCTGTTACCGACGCGACGGAAACAAGCCTGGGCGAATTCGGTTTCATCAACAACCCCGACAACGCATCGGTCGATGTCGATGGGACCACTGTAACAGCCGAAGGAAACACGTCGATCAGCATCCCCGTGACGGTCACCCAACTGCCCGATCCCGATGCCGGCGGACTGCCCGACACGGACGGCAGCGAGCGGCTCGTAAGGTTCGTCATCGATGGCGTGCCCGATGGAGTGAGGGTGGAAGGGGGGGTCTACATTGGCGACACCCCGGATCATGAGAACACCGGACAGTGGCTCATTGAGAAAAACGTCGCTTTCAACGGCACCGACCAAGTCACTGAGGACATAGTATTCCATCTGGAAGGAAGCAAAGTCCTGGTAGGGGGTTTGAATGAAACGATCACCATAACCGCCGTGACCCAGGACACGGATAGCTTCGACGTCTCATCGCAGGCGAACTGGACCCTCGTAACGTCCGATTCGGACCATTTCGATGATACCGGCGCAACGCAAGGCAGCCCGGCCCAGATTATCACTCATGGATTGACCGATGCCGGGGTGATGGAAGACACGCCTAAAGGGCTGAACGACCTCGTGGACTTCGAGATAACAGGGTCAAGCCCCTTCTCGATAACCCTGACGCACCTGCCGCCGGGAACGGTCGTAACGGGGATGACCCAGACCACTGTTGACGGGCAAACGGTATGGACGGCTTCCGGGACGGGGGGCAACGCCGAACTTCAGGCATTGCTTGACGACATCACCGTCACACCGCCGGAAAACTGGAACGACAACAACCACCAGGGTGATTTCTCCTTCTCGGTGCACCTGACTACCTACGCCGAGGGAGGACAGCAGCATGATCAACCTCTGACCGTATCACCGGCGATTGAACCCGTAACCGATCCGGCCCTCATCGAAGTCAGTGCTCCCGATGTAAATGAGGGCAACCACGTCCCCATCGCCCTGGTTCTTTCCAACAGTGCCGACGGTGAGTTCTCTAAAATCGTCGACGGGAAGCTTTATATAACCCTTAATGAATCCAGCATGGATTCTGTTGGGAGCCTTTGGCACGGGGGTTCAGAAATACATACCCAGCTTGTTTCCGGTATAGACGGTATCGCCGACGGTAATTATTTTGTTATCGACGGCGTCAGCATGGGCGAAACGATCAACCTGGAGTATCAGCCCTCGGGCCACGCTTCCGGCTCGGTTTCCCTCACCGCCTCGCTGGAGTCTCAGGAGTATGGGGCTGCCAATAGCATACCCACGACTGTAGATGACACTTTCTGGGTCAACGCCGTGAACAGTGGTTTTGAAGTCACGGCGGGCGACGTGTCCGGCGACGAGGATACCCCTATAGTGCTCAACATCGGGGGGAGCGGCCTGGTCGATACGGACGGCTCGGAAAGCACGATATCCGCGATTTTAAGCAATGTCCCCCTGGATCACCTCGTCATCGTCGGCGCTGATGCTGGATCGGCGGCCATGGCGGACAACCTCGGCGGCGACGGGCTCGTCAACAGCTGGTCCTTGCCCCTTGATGCATCGGGACAGTTGCCGGCCTACATGGCCATCCTGCCCCCGGAGAACTGGAGCGGGACTATCGAAGATATTGCCCTCACCGTCTATTCCGGTGAAAGTTCGCTGGAACCGACGGCCGATACGGCCACTTTCGATGTAGAGGTCGTACCCGTGGCCGACGGTGTGAACCTGCACCCGACCCTGACCTTCGGCACCGAGGGCGATCATATCCCGCTTAACCTGAACGCCACCATGATCGATAGCGACGGTTCCGAAACCGTGACGCTCTCGGTGCAAGGGCTGGGCCAGTACGCCGCCTTCCACGCTGGAGGGAGCCTCCTGCCCGACTTCACCTACGATTCGGGTTCGGATACCTACACCATCTCGGGGATAGATCAGGGATCGATCAATGATATTACCTTCATCCAGTCATCGGTCACCGGCCCCGTGACTGTCGAGGCCTACACGGTGGAGACAGCGAACAATGATGCTTCGGGCAAAACCTCGGGTTCCTTCCAGGTAAATATTTCGGAGGTCATGGCCACGGCGGGGAATGACACATTCCTCTACGACGGCACCCGCTCCTATGACGGCGGGGATGGGACCGACACCCTGGTCCTGCGTTACGGGGAGGATATCGATTTCAACACCGACTACGATATCAAGAACATGGAGATCCTCGACCTGGCCTCCAGCGGTTACGGTCATACCTTGGATAACCTTTCAGTGCAGGATGTTTTGGACATCACCGACGCCAACAACGATCTCTGGATACTCGGCGACGGTGGAGACAGCGTGAACATCGTCGATGACGGGGAATGGAGCATCTCGTTGGGATCACATGTTCAGGAAATCGGTGGAGTGGACATAACTTTCGACGTGTACACCCACGCGATCCTCAACGGCCTGGACGTGACCCTTTATATCCAGCAGGAAATAGAGGGACAGCTCATGCAGCCATAGGAATAGGAAGACAATCCAAGGCTATTGCCTGGAAAGGACACCAAAACAAGCCCGGCTGGACGGTAACCATCCAGCCGGGCTTGTTTGGGAAACTTGCCGGAGCGGTCGGGCAGTCGCCTTTTCCTTCCGGGCCGCCGTAGAGGTGCTCGCCGATGTCGTCCGCTTCGGCTTTGCCCTTCAGAATATCGCCGAATCGGGAGATCTTTATCCTGACGGGCAGCCTGAGGTCGTCCACCACCAGGTTGCCCTCTTTTATTTCCCTGGTCATCCTTTCCCGCTCCACGGGCCAGTAGCGCACCCCAATGGTGGGGGTGTCCCTGAAGAATCGGTCCAGCACTTCGTCGAGGTTTTTCGCCAGCGCCAGGGCCCGCAGGATGAAAAGGGGCCTTCCCTTTTTCCCCAGCCCCTGCAGTATATGGGCCTCCAGGGAGACCTCCTGGAGCACCTCCAGGGCCCTGCCCATCTCCTCTCCCGTGGCGTCGTCGAGGGACGCCTCCACGAGCCAGACTTCCTCCATGCCGTCCACCTCCTCCAGGAAACGCCCCATCTTGCTCCGTTTCAGGCCCTCCAGGTCCAGCGACACGACGGGGAAACCGATACCCCTCAGGGCCTCGACGATTCTCTCCCGGACGTCCCATAAACGGGGCAGGTCCTCCCTTTCTATCTCCAGCGAGGCCAGGCCCGGGGGGAAAACGCGGATTCTCGAATTATCAAAACCCTCTTCCGCCAGGAAAGCCTCACCCTTTTCTATTTTCCCGAGCAAGGCCCGCGAGACAGGGACCCCGGGGGGAAACCTCGTAGCGAGGCAAGGTGCGGCGGGCCTCTCGCTGTTGGGCAGACCGGCTTCCCTTGCCAGTTCGCGGAGTTCCTGCTTCGTGAGGCCCGCCTCGGCCAGGGGGTGGATTATCCCGTCCTCGGCGGCGGCCCTCGCGCCGGGCCGATTTTCTTCAAGGTCATCGGCCTGGAGGCCGTCGGCTATGAGAGTGAGCCCCGACTTTTCGGCATGTATTTTCGCCGCGCGGTGGAGGGCTTTCCTGCAGAAAAAGCAACGGTCAGGCGGGTTGGACAAAACGCCTGGAGCCAGGGTCACATCGATATCCTCGACATGGAGGTCCAGGCCGAGCCGTTCGGCCACCTCCCGGGCCAGGCGCACTTCATCCTCCTTGACGAGGGGGGTCCGGAACGTCAATGCCCTGACGGACCCCGGGGCCCCTTCCGAGGCCAGCAGGGCGAGGACGCCGCTGTCCACGCCGCCCGAGAG
Organism: Thermovirga sp.; assembly: GCA_012523215.1. Classification (NCBI taxonomy): domain Bacteria; kingdom Thermotogati; phylum Synergistota; class Synergistia; order Synergistales; family Thermovirgaceae; genus Thermovirga; species Thermovirga sp. Next base: position 4,646 of record JAAYIZ010000037.1, on the reverse strand, counting down.
AAGCACCAGGGTCGAGGGGTTTTCCTTGAAAAAGGTCCGTACCATTTCAGCCTTGTCCAACGGGTTGCCTTCCTTTTTTCTTCATTTTGTCCCTCCTTAAGAAACGATACCACATCTTCCTCCCGGCGGCGCCGATACCGCCGGCATCCTTGGCGGTCGAAGCCCCGGGCTTGCGGAAGAGGCCGTTTCAATTCGTCTTTTGGGGGCCCTTTTTAGTATAATTAACTGCAGCCTCGGGGCTGGAGCCCTTTGAAGGGTCCCGCCCTGCGGAATGGAGCGGATTTTCCATGGATGAAAGAGAACTCCGCCTGCTGGCGGACAAGTTGAAAAGGAAGGAGATATCCGTCGACGCTTTCGTCAGGTCCCTGAAGGGGCTGCCCTTCATGGACCTGGGCGAGGTCAAGCTGGATACCCACCGGGGATTGAGGAACGGCTTCGCCGAGATCATCTATTGCCCGGGAAAGTCGAGGGAACAGCTCGAACGCGTGGCGGGGGCCCTGGCGGAATGCCCCGGCAAGGCCCTCTTCTCGAGGATGACGCCCGAGCAGCACCAGTGGCTCCTGGATATCCTCCCGGGGCTGGAGTACCTTCCGAAGGCCAGGATGGGCCGCCTGTGGCAGGAGGGGGAAGCTCCCTCGAGGGGCATGGCCCTCGTCGTCACCGGCGGGAGCGGCGACGTGCCCATCGCCGAGGAGGCGGCCGTCACCGCCGAGACGATGGGTTGCGAGGTCAGAAAGCTTTATGACGTGGGCATAGCGGGCATACATCGTCTGCTGGCCCATCTCGACGTGCTTTTCGATGCCGATGTGGTCGTGGCCGTCGCCGGCATGGACGGCGCCCTTCCGGGAGTCGTGGCCGGCATCGTGGGCTGCCCGGTGGTAGCGGTGCCCACCAGCGTGGGCTACGGGGTCGCCCTCGGAGGCATCGGCCCCCTGGTCACGATGCTCAACTCCTGCGCGCTGGGCGTATCGGTGGTGAACATCGACAACGGGGTGGGGGCCGGCTTCACCGCCGCGCTTATCGCCGGCAGGAGAAAAGAAAAGAACGGGGAAGGGGATCGCCAGGAATGAAAAAAACTCTGTACCTCAACTGTTTCTCCGGAATAAGCGGCGATATGACGCTGGGCGTCCTCCTCGACCTCCTGGGGCGGGAGGACCTGGAGACCTTTCTCGAGGGCCTGGCATTGAAGAACTACGAGGTCGGCGTGTCGCGGTCCAAAAGACGCGGTATCACCGGCCTGGATGTTCGGATCACGCCAGGTGAGGATCATCCCCACCGGGGTTTGACGGAGATCCTGGAGATCATTGGAAAGAGCGCCATCGGTCCGGGCGCGGCGGAAAAGGCTTCGGAAACCTTCCGGCTGCTGGCCGAGGCCGAGGGTGCCGTTCATGGCGTGGCTCCGGAGAAGGTTCATTTTCACGAGGTGGGGGCCGTCGATTCCATCGTCGACATCGTCGGGGCCTGTGTCCTGTTGGAAGCCCTCGATCCGTCCAGGGTGGTCATCTCCCCTATCAACGTGGGCTCGGGGACGGTTAAGTGCGCTCACGGCGAAATGCCCGTTCCCGCCCCGGCGACGGCAAAACTGCTGGAAGGGGTCCCCGTGTTCTCCCTGGGGGATCCCATGGAAAGGACGACCCCCACGGGAGCGGCGCTGGCGAGAGTTTTCGCCTCGGAGTTCGGCCCTATCCCTGCCGGGGTCATGGTGAAGACGGGTTACGGGCTGGGGGACTCGGATACGGAGCTGGCCAATGTCCTCCAGGGGACGCTGCTGGAGGAGATAGCCCCGAAAGCCGGCGATTCTCACCGTGGCCATGGCCGCGACGGGCATCACCACCGGCACTGAGGGCTTTTATTGAACGTCCTCGCCGTGGATCAGGACCGACGAGGAGGCCGTCTCCCAGACCTGGACCGAGTAGAGGGCGCAGTTGTCGCTTCTGACTTCCTTGTCTATCTGCCTCCAGATCCAGAGGGCGATGTTCTCGGCGGTGGGCTGGGGGATCGTGTCGTTCAGGAGCGAGTGATCCAGGCGGGACACCACCAGGCGGCCGACCAGCTCCTTGAGCCTCAGGAAGTCCATCACCATCGCCTCATGGTCGGGTTCGCCCTTGAGGGTCACCTGGAAACGGTAGGTATGGCCGTGCAGGGCCTCGCACTTTCCGTGGTAGTGCTCCAGCCGGTGGGCGGCGTCGAAAGAGAAATCCTTTTTCAGGTACATGGGTTTTCAACTCCTTCAGGTCGTGATCGCCTCGAGATTCCCTTCCGATTATAGATGAAGTCCTTTCATTCCTTCTTTCCGGCGACGGGAATAGATTCGTCGAATTACCCCTTGCCCAAATAGTTATTACGAAATAGAATATTCGTAATAACTTTATTATTCGAGGTGATGGCCTTGTTATTCTTCAGATCCTCCAGGTGCCTTGCTTTCATCGGTGTTTTGGTCCTTTTCGCGATCATGGGCGGGGGAGGCGCAAGTTTTGCTTCCCAGGTCACCGTGACCGATTCCTGGGGCAGGGAAGTCTCCATCCCCGAAAAGGTGACCCGGGTGATCTGCTCCGGTTCCGGGTGCCTGCGCTACCTTGTCTACCTCCAGGCCCAGGACCTGGCCGTGGCCGTGGACGATATGGAAAAGTCCCGGAGCATGTTCGAGTCCCGCCCCTATTTCCTGGCCCACCCCGAGTTGAGGGACAAACCCCTCTTCGGGGAGTTCCGGGGTTTCGACAATCCCGAACTGATCGTCGCCCTGGACCCGGCGCCGCAGGTCATTTTCAAGGTCAACGGCAAAATGGGGCATGACCCCGTGGAGTTGCAGAACAAGACGGGGATACCCGTCATCGTCCTCGAGCATGGCCAGCTGGGAGTCGAGAAGAGGGAGATGGACGAAACGCTCCTGATGATGGGGCGCGTGATCGGGAAGGAACGGAGGGCCAGGGAAGTCATCGCTTTTTTTGACGGGATCATCGAGGACCTGGGAAAAAGAACGGCCGACATTCCCGAGGACGAACGGCCCAGCTGCTACATCGGCGGGGTGGCCTTCAAGGGGCCCCACGGCATGACCTCCACCGAGCCGGCCTATCCCCCCTTCATGTTCGTAAATGCCAGGAACATCGCGGCCGATCCTTCGAAAAAGAGCTCCGAACAGCTCCAGCAGTCGACTTTCTCCACGGAGAGCCTGGTGTCGATGGACCCGGACAAGTTGTTCGTCGACCTTTCCACTCTCCAGGGAGGGGCGGAGGTGAACGGCCTCAACCAGTTGCGGTCCGAGGCCCCTTACCAGGTCCTGTCGGCGGTGGAAAGGGGCGAGATCTACGGCGTGCTTCCCTACAACTGGTACTCCCAGAACCATGGCTCCATCCTGGCCGACGCCTACTTCATCGGGAAGGTCCTCTACCCGGACCGGTTCGAGGATATCGATCCGGTGAAAAAAGCCGATGAGATTTATTCCTTCCTGGTGGGCAGGCCCGTCTTCGACGAGATGAACCAGGGCTTCGGCAGCATGGTCTTCGAGAAGATCGATCTTTCGACAATGGAGTAAAGACGAAATTGCATCTGGAAGAAGGGACCATCCCGGCGGGGTACGCGAAATACATCCGGACGAAGATCCTCCTCCTCCTGCTGGGGCTCGTCCTTCTCTTTGTGCTGGCGGTCCTGTCGATAGCCACGGGGCCCGTCAGCTACGACCCGCTGGAGGTGTTGAGGACCCTCTTCATGGACCACGTTTCGAGACAACTGGACGTGGTGGTCTTCAACATAAGGCTTCCCCAGGTCCTGGCCGCCATCCTGGCCGGTGCGGGGCTCTCGGTGGCCGGGGTGATCATGCAGTCGGTGCTGGGCAACCCCCTGGGTTCGCCCTTCACGCTGGGGATATCCCAGGCCGCGGCTTTCGGGGCGGCTTTTTCGGTGATGGCGCTGGGGTCGGGGTTCATGCAGAGCGCCGCCTCCGATGCCATCACCGTGGTCAGGCCGGGCATGACCACCCTTTGGGCCTTCGCGGCGGCCATGGCGGCCACGGGAGTGGTGATCGTGATCGCCAGGCTGCGCAGGGGTTCGCCCGAGGTCATGATCCTCGCCGGCGTGGCCATCGGTTCGCTGTGCACGGCGGCGACGATGTTCCTGCAGTACTTCGCCGACGACGTCCAGCTGGCGGCCATGGTCTTCTGGACCTTCGGTGACCTTTCCCGGGCCGGTTGGAGGGAGATAAGCATCATTTCCCTTGTAACAGGCGTTTGCTCCCTGTATTTCGCCTTCAATTCATGGAATTACAACGCCATCGACGCCGGGGACGAGACGGCCGCGAGCCTTGGCGTCAACGTCAGGGTGGCGCGTTTTCTCGGCATGAGCCTGGCATCGCTGGTCACGGCGGTGATCATCTCCTTCGTGGGCGTGATAGGCTTCGTGGGCCTCGTCTGCCCCCACATGGTAAGGCGCCTAATAGGCGACGACAACCGGTTCCTCATCCCGGGCTCCCTCGTAATGGGCTCCATCCTTCTCCTGGCGGCCGATACAACGGCCAGGATCATGATAGCGCCCAATGTCCTGCCCGTGGCGATACTGACGTCCTTCGTCGGGGCTCCCCTGTTCCTCTACCTCCTCGTCAGGGGGTACCGCCGATGATACTCGATGTCCGCGACGTCTCCTTCGGCTACAAC
>JAAYIZ010000036.1 GCA_012523215.1 Thermovirga sp. | reverse complement strand
GTGTCGTACCTCCCCCAATCCTCCACGTCGGTGGAGTAAAGGGGCGTGATCTGGAAGACCCCCTGGCTTGCCGCCCTGAGCGGCCCCACCTTCCCGCCGCTGTTGACGGCCAGTTGCTCCGCCCTCTGCCGGGCGTTCTGCGTGGCCTCCCCCAATAACTGGATCTTCATGTCCTCGATGCCCGAGTAGTAGTATTCCGGGGAGAAGGAAAAGAATTCCACCCCGTCGCTTATCAGGGTGGTGGACTCCCTCGAGAGGGTCCCCACCAAGTCCGTCTCCTTTGACCTCACCGTGACGGTTTGCTCCAGGACGTACTGCTCGATCTTGTTGGTGTCGTAACCCTGGGAGGTCTTGCGGTACTGGATCATGGTGGTGACGGCCGAGACGTCGATCTCCCCCCTGGGGATGCCGCTCCGGGACAGGAAATCCAGCACCTTCCCCAGGTCCGATTCGAGCCTGGAATAGGCCTGGATCAAGTCCGTATCCCTGGCCGTGAAGCGCCCGGTCCACACGGCTATGTCGGACCGGATTTCCTTCTGGGCGGTGCCCTTGACCATGATCGTCTGGTTGGCGAGTTTGACGCTCTTCACGGTGTCCGATACGATCCACGATGAAAGAACCATGCCCACTGCGAGGGCGATGCCGAGAAGGATGAGCCCTCCGCTGACGGATCTCTTTCCGCTCTCTTCCATGGCGATCAGCCTTCCTTTCATGTTTTCCGGCGGGCCGGCCGGCCTTCGGAACCGAACTTCTTTTTGTAAAGCGCCATGAGCCTCGCCAGGTCGGAGGCTACGTCGTCCCTGCCTATCGCGGGGCGGAGCTCCTCCAGGCATGCGGCCACCTCATCGGTGCCGAGCCTCAGTGGTTCACAGGTCCGTGCCCTTTTCTCGGAAGTAATTCTCCTGCGAGGCCTCCCCACCCTTGCGCTGACCCCGGTGACCTCAAGATCCCATTTTTCTTTCACCCTGGAAGCGATATCCCCCCCCCTCATGGTTATCTCCTGGCACAGGAGGGGGTCCGAGGCTATGACGAAAAGGGTGCCGTCGAGAAGGTCCCCCGGGGAGCTTCTCCGGGCGAGTTTCGGCCCCACCACCTCGCACCACCGCGAGCAGAGGTCGGCGAAGAGGAGCATCGAAGCCTGCTCCCTGGAGAGTGAGGCCATGAGGAGCGACCCGACCTTCGAAAGACCCTGCCGGCTACTTCTTCTCCTCGTCCTGGCGGCCATTGACCCTCCCCCTTCGGAGGCGTTCTATGAAAACCTCCAGCAACATTATATCCGCTGGAGTGACTCCCGGTATCCTTCCCGCCTGCCCAAGGTTCCTGGGGCGGAGGGCCTCCAGTTTCTGCCTGCTCTCGTCGAGGAGTCCCGTCACCGAGAGGTAGTCCAACTCTTCCGGAATGCGCACCTGGTCCATCCGCTTCATCCTCTCCACCCGGGAGAGCTGCCGGGCAATGTAACCTTCGTACTTGATCTCGACCTGGGCCCTTTCCGCGACCTCCCTGTCGAGGGGACCCGCCGGAGGGGCCGCCCGGGCCACCATCTCCCAGGTCACGCCGGGCCTCTTCAGCAGTTCCGCGGCGGTGACGCCGGGCTGGGCCGAGCCGAAGTCGTGGCCCGCCAGGACTTTTTCGATCTGCTCCGCATCGCGGATCCTCGTGTTTCTCAACCTCTCGACCTCTCCATCGAGGGCGGCCCATCGAGCCTGGAGGACCTTCCAGCGTTCGTCGTCCAGGAGGCCGAGCCTCCTCGCCAGGGG
>JAAYIZ010000035.1 GCA_012523215.1 Thermovirga sp. | reverse complement strand
CGATGTTGATGCCGCTGCCGTTGGCGCCGATCACCGCCACGACCTTGTCGTTTTCGGCCATCCGCCTGAAGGCGTTCACCGCGTCCTCGGGACGGGTGCGGAAGTCATAGACCAGGAGTTCGAGCTTCTTGCCGAGGACTCCACCTTTAGCGTTGATCTCAGCCACGGCCAGTTTCGCCGAGTTGGCCTCGGTCTGTCCATAGGCGGCCCAGTCACCCGTTAGAGCCGCCAGGTGGCCGATCTTGATCACATCCTCGGCCGCGGCGACAGCCGCTAAACTCATAACCGCAAAAGCAGCAAACAAGGCGAGCACAAGAAATTTCCTCAAAGCCTACACCCCCTGAGAAGGTTATGGAAACATTTACATGATACCATAATTACTGTGCCAGACTGCTGGAGTCAAGATAATTTTTCCCGTTCATCTTTCCCCCTTTAACCTGCGATGTTCTTTTGTCTTTTGAAAGGGTTTTAGGGAGACCTGGGGGAGATCATGAGAAAATTGCTTGTGACCGATATCGACGGAACCCTGGCCCACGGGGACCACATCTGTGACGAGGTGGTCCAGGTCTGTCGGGAGCTGAGGGATGAGGGGTGGAAGATCATCGTGGCCACAGGGCGCATCCTTGCCAGCTCCCGTAGTCATATGAGGAGCGTGGGAGCCCTTCCCCAGGCCATCGTCTACGACGGTGCCAGGATCATGATCGACGGCACCGGCGAGGAGTTATGGGGCAGGACCATCCCCCCGGAGACCGTGGAGGCTATACTGGGGGTCATCTGGGACCTGGCCCCGGGAATCCAGGTCTTCGGCGACGAGAAGGTCTTCTGCAGGCCCGGCGAGATCTTGGCGAAGAAGTACTTCAGTGCCCTGGGGGTCCCCGTGATCGACGACCTCGCTTCTCCCAGGGGTATAGCCGGGATCTTCAGGGTGATCGTTCATGGAAGGGCGGAAGATATTGAAGGGATCGGCCATTATGTCCAAAGTGCCTTGGAGGGCAAGGTGAGGGCCGTCTTCGCCGGCGATGGCTTCCTTGATATACTGGGCCCCGGCGTCTCCAAGGGCGCGGCCATGAAGAGGCTGCTGGAGGCCCTGCTGGAAAAGGACGGCCCGGCGCTGGTGGCGGCCGCCGGGGACCACCTGAACGACCTCGAGCTGCTGGAGCACGCCGATATAGCCATCACCATGGAAGATGCCAGGGAACCTTTGAGGGCCGTCGCCGACATCGTCCTGCCCCCGGCATCGGAAAAGGGTTTTTCGAAGATCCTGGAACCTCTCGGTTCGCTGTCGGATTCTTTCGAAGCACAATTACGCAAGGGCCGCTCCCGCCGGGATCTCACCCGGTGTTCCTCAGGCGGGGGGCCGGGCCGGAGGAGGAATGGACAATGGCGGATAAGACCCTGAAATGGGGAGTGGTCAACCTGGGCATACCCGAAGGCTGCAACATCATCTTGGGGCAGAGCCACTTCATCAAGACCGTCGAGGACCTCTACGAAGTGCTGGCCACCTCGTCGACGTCCCTCGAGTTCGGGCTGGCCTTCTGCGAGGCCTCGGGGCCCTGCCTCGTGAGAAAGGACGGCAACGCCGATGACCTCGTGGAAGCCGCGGTGGCAAACGCCCTGAAACTGTCGGCGGGACATGCTTTCGTCATCCTGTTGAGGAACGGCTTCCCCGTCAGCGTCCTCAACGCGATCAAGCAGGTCCAGGAGGTATGCAGGATATTCGCCGCGACGGCCAACCCGCTCCAGGTGCTCATCTTCCAGACAGGCCAGGGGAGGGGCATCGCCGGCGTCGTGGACGGTTTCCCCTCCAAGGGGGTCGAGTCGGAAGGCGATATCGAGGAAAGAAAGAAACTGCTGAGGGATATCATCGGCTATAAAAGATAGCCTCATACCTCCCCTGGGCGGGAACCCTTCCCTGCGATCATGCCCGAGAGGGCCACTAGGGAAGAGGCCAGCAGGCCGACGGCCAGTGGGTCGGGGGGTAGCCCTGTCAGCGGCCACGACAGTGTGACCAGGAGGCCCGCCGAGCCCGTGGCCAGGGCCCAGCCGGGCGACAATCGGAACGGGGCCAGCACTGCCGCCACGAGGGGGACGAAGGTGCCCGATGCCCGAAGCCCCATGCTGAGGTAACTCCATTGGAGGATCATCGAGTTCTGCCCGGCCAGGCCGGCAATGCCAGCGAGGACGACCAGCGCCAGGATGGTCGTCCTCGTCACCCTGGTCGGGTCGTCTTCGGGGCGGCCCCGCAGCAGTGACGGGAGGAGGTCGAAGACGAGGTTGGTGGCCACGCCCAGCGTCAGGCCCGCGGCGGTCCCGATGAGGGTGACCAGGATCACCCCCCAGAGGACGCCCCCGACCACGGGGTTGAAACTCGTCGCCAGAAAATGGGGTAACGCCGTCGCCGATTCCAGTACCACGCCGGATCTCCTGACGCTCAACCCGACGACGATTCCCATGAGCCCCATGGGGGGCATCAGCGCCGCCGAGAGCAGGGCTCCCTTCCTCGCCGTGGCAGGGTCCGAGGCTGAGAAGATGGCCTGGATGTAGATCTGGGTGCAAAGGACTCCTGTTACGACGGAGAGACCGGCGCCGAGGCCCTGGCCCAGGCCCTGGCCGAAGGGGTTGAAGTAAGGGTGAAGGGTAAGGGGAACGGTCCCTCCTCCAGGGGCATAGAAGGTCTTCAGCGCCGCCCCTACGCTGGTGGCCAGCGCCGCGTAGAGTACGATGATCTTCCAGGCCCCCAGGGAACTGAAGGTCTTCAGTCCCCCCATGAATATGAAGGAGAGGACGAGGATGCCGACCAGGAACAGGGGGAGGGCGTTCCCTACCGTGAAGACCCCCCTGAGGAGCGCCGAACCGGATATGAACTGGACGACAATGGATATGAAGGTGCCCGTTATCGAAGCTACGACAGCCACCAGGGAAGTCGGCTTGCCGTAGGAGAGTTCCAGGAAACCGGGAATGGTCTGCACCCGGGAACGCCTCAGCGGCGTGGCGAACCAGAGTCCCAGCACAAGGCAGCCCAACCCTCCGCCGAGGGTGAACCACCAGGCTGAAAGGCCCCATTGATAGGCCATCTGAACGGTCCCGACGGTGGAAGCCCCGCCGACCAGGGCCCCCAGCAGTATCCCCGAGACTCGCAGTGTCCCGCTTTTCCTTCCGGCGATGGTGTAGTCGCCGCTGGACTGGGATTTGCGGCCGTGCCATACTCCCGCGGCCATGAAGGCCAGCATCACCGAAAGGGCCGATAGGGCGAACAGGGTCATCTGCCGCAGCCTCCCCTTCAAAGAAACAAACCCTGCCCATGATACCCGAAACGCCCCGGCCGCGGTGAGTTGGAGATGCTCCGCACGGTGCAGCGCCGGATGCAAAATGGTAGCCCATGCGCTATGATAAACTAAGAAAAGACAGTAGGCCCGCCAGGGCCAGGATCGGGGTGGGCATGGCAAGGAAAGGGCAACTCTTCATGTGCGGCGAGTGCGGTCACCAGACCCCCACCTGGTCGGGGAGATGCCCCTCCTGTGGGGAGTGGGGTTCCCTGGTCGAGGTGACCTCGCCTTCCGGACCATCGAAGCCGGGCAAAAAGGTGAAACCCTCGCTGGTCACGGATATAGCGCTGCCGGAAAGGCGCTCAAGCGGCATCGGCGAATTCGATAGGGTACTGGGCGGCGGTTTCGTCCCGGGGATGGTGGCCCTTCTCGGCGGCGAGCCGGGCGTGGGCAAATCGACCCTGTTGCTGCAGGCCTGCTCCGAAATGGCCGCCGCCGGGCGCAGGGTTCTTTACGTCTCGGGGGAGGAGTCGCTCTCCCAGGTCGCCATCAGGGCGAAGAGGATCGGCCGCGGCGACGGCGGCGGAGACCTGGGGATGATAAGTTCCACATCAATAGAGGACTCGCTGGACCCGGTGGAGGGAAGTTCCGTCGCCGTCTTCGACAGCATCCAGTCCTTCACCGCCGAAAACGGGGGAGGTTTTCCGGGGACCCCCTCGCAGGTAAGGGCCGTCGCCCAGAAAATCATCGAAAGGTCCAAGGTCCTGGCGGTGCCATCGGTAATCATAGGTCACATCACGAAGCAGGGCTCCATCGCTGGTCCTAAGCTGCTGGAGCACATGGTGGACGTGGTCCTCCTGTTCACCGGGGACAGGTCGTCGCCCTACAGGCTTTTGAGGTCCTACAAGAACCGTTTCGGGAGCACCGATGAGCTGGGCGTCTTCGAGATGAAGGACCGGGGGCTGATCCCGGTCCAGGACCCGAGCCGCCTTTTCTGGAGTTCCGCGGGCGACCCCGTATCCGGCGTCGCCCTGGGAGTGATCATGGAAGGTTCAAGGCCCTTTGTCGCCGAGGTCCAGGCCCTGGTGGCGTCCACGCCCTTTCCGTACCCCAAGAGGACGGCAAGGGGTATGGACGCCGGGAGACTCCAGCTGATGCTGGCCGTCCTGGACAGGCGGTGCGGCATATCCACCGGCTCACTCGACGTCTTCGTGAACGTCGCCGGGGGACTCTCGGTCAAGGATCCCCACGCCGACCTCGCTCTCTGCATGTCCGTGGCCTCGGCCGCCCTGGATCTGCCCCTCCCGTCCGACTGCTGCTTTATTGGCGAGGTCGGGCTGGCCGGCGAGGTCAGGCCGGCGGCCAGGACGCCCCTGAGGATCAGGGAAGCGGCGCGCCTCGGTTTCAAAAAAGCCATGATCAGCGCCTTCGAGAGCGACGAGATGCCGCCGGGCGTGGTGCCGGTAAGAGTGCGAAATCTCAAAGAGGCCCTGAAGGTGATGGGATGAAAAAAAGACCGGTTTTGGCGCTTTCAACCCTCATCGCGGCGGCTTTTCTCTTTCTGTCGGCGGCGGGTCCGGCCTTTTGCGATGAGGCCGAGCCCCCGCGTGCGGCCAGGACATCGGTCGTCGCCGTGGTCCCCACCGAAGGCGTGATCGGCATCGCCTTCGAGGAGCATATCCGGGAGTCCATGGCCAGGGCGGAAGAGGAGGGGGCGGTCATCATGGTCCTCGTGATGGACACCCCTGGAGGCCTTTCGTCCTCGATGAGGGAGATCATCCAACTTATTCAGTCGGCCCCCTTCCCGGTGGCGGCCTGGATATCGCCCCAGGGGGCCAGGGGTGCCTCCGCCGGGGCTTTCATCGTCCAGGCTTCGCATATCGCGGCCATGGCCCCGGGGACGAACATGGGAGCGGCCCACCCCGTGGTGGCCCTGGGCGGCGATATCCCCGACACGGACATGAAGAAGAAGGTCGTCAGCGACTTCGCCGCCCAGATGAGGTCCCTGGCGGGACTGCGGAGACGCGACATAGCCGCGGCGGAAAAGATGGTGACCGAGAGCGCCTCCTACACCTCTTCCGAGGCGCTGGAGGCTGAGGTCATCGACCTCGTCGCCAACGACATCGACGGGATCCTCGACTGGGCGGAGGGCAGGATCTTCCTGGTGGGGGACGAAGAGCAAAAATTTTCGCTCCAGGGGTACCGGGTCGTTGAACTGAGTATGGATCCGAGGCTCAAGGCTCTTCAGATAATATCGAGGCCCGACATGGCCTATCTCCTGCTCGTCGCGGGTATCTTCGCGATCATCCTGGAGGTACTGTCGCCGGGCGGGTTCGTCCTCGGCGTCACGGGGGGTATACTGGCGCTGTTCGGGGCCTACGGGCTGAGGATGATCCCCTTCAACTGGGCCGGAATAGTGTTCCTCCTGGCAGGGGTCGCCGTCATGGTGTTGGACCTCCTCCTGGGCGGCATCGGCTTCCTGAGCGTGCCCGGCGCCGGGGCGATCATCGTGGGGGGCCTCATCCTCTTCAGGGCCCCGGGAGGTGAGCTTTTGAATATGTCCTACAGTTTTATGACCGGAGCCGTGGCGGTTCTCGCCGCGTTCTTCCTTTTCGCTGCCTGGGCCGTCTGGCGATCCCTGAAGAGCCGGCCCGTCTCCGGCAGGGATGCCTTGGTGGGGAGCAGGGTCCTGGCCGTTTCGGATCTTTCGCCCCAGGGAAGCGTGATATGTCATGGCGAGATATGGAGGGCCAGGCTCTCGGGGGAGGGTCGCCTCGAGTCGGGGGCGGCGGCTGTCGTCGAGGAGGTTGAAGGCCTCACCCTCGTCGTCAGGCCCCTGGCATCGGACGAAGAAGCACCGCAGGAATGACGAATGATACCGGCAAGAAGAGGAGGTTGGGGATAGATGGCTAGAGGCTTGCTAGAACTGATCATGAGCATGGGAAGTTACGTCGGGGCGCTGATCATCATCCTGGTACTGTTGCCCTCGGCGCTCAGGATCATCCCGGAGTACCAGCGGGCGGTGGTTTTCCGGCTCGGGCGGTACGTGGGGACCAAGGGGCCCGGGCTCGTGGTGGTCATTCCCGTCATCGACCGCATATACAAGGTGGACCTCAGGGTGGTCACCCTGGACGTGCCCTACCAGGAGGTCATAACCAGGGATAACGTCCCCGTGAAGGTAAACGCCGTGGTCTACTTCCGGGTCATAGACCCGGCCAAATCGGTCATCGAGGTGGAAAACTACATCATGGCCACGAGCCAGCTCTCCCAGACTACCCTTAGGTCGGTCGTGGGCAGGGCGGAACTCGACGAAGTGCTGTCGGCCAGGGACAAGATAAATATTGAACTGCAGCATATCATCGACGAGAGGACCGACCCCTGGGGTATCAAGGTCAGCGCCGTCGAGGTCAAGGAACTGGAACTGCCGGAAGGGATGAAGAGGGCCATGGCCCGACAGGCCGAGGCCGAGAGGGAGCGCCGGGCGAAGATCATAGCGGCCGAAGGCGAACTCCAGGCCGCGGAAAAACTCACCCAGGCGGCGTTGAAGATGGAGGATTCACCCGTGACGATCCAACTCAGGTACCTCCAGACCCTCAGGGAGGTCGCCGCGGAGAACAACTCCACCACCCTGTTCCCAATCCCCATCGACATGATGAGGGCTTTCATGGAAACGAGGAAGGGCGGCCGGAGCGAGTAACCTTCTTTGACGTTGCGGCCCGGGAAAGGCGCGGGGGGCAACCCCCGCGCCTTTCCCGGCATTGGGCCGGGACGGATATAATATGTGCCAATCGCGAAAACAACAGCATTCAAGAGCGCCGCATCGAGGGGGACGAGACATGGGTTACGATTTTTCTTCGATCGAGAAGAAGTGGCAGGAACGTTGGGAAAAGGAGGGCACCTTCAACGTTGAAAAGGACCCGGGCAGGGATAAGTTCTACTGCCTGGAGATGTTCCCCTATCCCAGCGGGGCCCTCCACATGGGGCACCTGCGGAATTATTCCATTGGGGACATGCTGGCCAGGTTCCTCATAATGAGAGGGATGAAGGTCCTCCACCCCATGGGGTACGACGCCTTCGGGCTCCCGGCCGAGAATGCCGCCATCAAGTACGGTACGCACCCCAACAAGTGGACCTGGGATAACATCGAGCACATGACGGAACAACTGAAGAGGATGGGGTGCAGTTACGACTGGCGAAGGAGGGTCGAGACCTGCAACCCCGATTATTACAAGTGGACCCAGTGGCTTTTCCTCCAGTTTCATCACAGGGGCCTGGCCAGCAGGAAGAAGGCCCCCGTCAACTGGTGCGAAAGCTGCGGGACCGTCCTGGCCAACGAACAGGTCATAAACGACGGACGCTGCTGGCGGTGCGCCACGCCGGTGGTGAAGAAGAACCTGGAGCAGTGGTTCCTCCACATCACCGACTACGCCCAGGAACTGCTCGACTCCCTCGATGAACTTCCAGGCTGGCCCGAAAAGGTCAAGGTGATGCAGCGCAACTGGATAGGCCGCTCCGAGGGAGTCAGGCTGAGCTTCGCCCTTTACGGGACTGACACCCGCATCGAGACCTTCACCACCCGCATCGACACCATCTTCGGCGTCACCTTCCTGGCCCTGTCGCCGGAGCATCCAGCGGTGGAACTCATCGCCGAAAGGTCCCCCGCCAAGGCGGAGATAAAGGACTTCGTCGCCGCCTGCATGGCCCACCCGGAACGGGAGCAGGCGGCATCGGGAGCCGAGAAGGAAGGCATCGACACGGGGCTCCTTGCCGTGAACCCCGTGAACGGCGAAAGGGTCCCCATCTGGATAGCCAACTACGTACTCATGGAGTACGGCACCGGGGCGATTATGGGTGTTCCCGCCCACGACCAGCGGGACTTCGATTTCGCCAGGAAGTACTCCATCGATGTCATCCCCGTCATAAATCCCCCCGGGGAAGAGCCCCTGGATGGCCGGACCATGGATGAGGCCTTCGAGGGCGACGGTATCCAGTGCAACTCCGGGATCTTCGACAGGTTGCCCTCGTCGGAGGCGCTCCCTGCCATGATGGAATGGTTCGTCTCTCACGACTGGGGGAAAAGGGAGATCAACTTCCGCCTCAGGGACTGGCTGATATCCAGGCAGCGCTACTGGGGCGCGCCCATCCCCATCATCTATTGCGACCGCTGCGGGGCGGTGCCTGTCCCAGAGAGCGACCTCCCGGTGGAACTGCCGCTGGATATCGAGATGAAACCGGGCTCCAACCCCCTCGAGGATGCCGAGGAGTGGAAGAACGTCCGTTGCCCCCGGTGCGGAGGGCCGGGCGTGAGGGAGACGGACACCATGGACACCTTCATCTGCTCCTCCTGGTACTTCCTGAGGTTCGCCTCGCCCTGGACGGACAGGGCACCCTTTGAAAAGGCCGACACCGATTACTGGATGGCCGGCGACCAGTACATCGGCGGCATTGAGCATGCCTGCCTGCACCTGATCTACGCCCGGTTCTTCACGAAATTCCTGGCCGACATAGACCTGCTGAAGGTGAGGGAGCCCTTCACGAACCTGTTGACCCAGGGCATGGTCATCAAGGACGGCGCCAAGATGTCCAAATCCAGGGGCAACGTGGTCGACCCCGACGAGATCATCACCCGGTGGGGGGCCGACACGGCCAGGCTTTTCATCCTCTTCGCGTCGCCACCGGACAAGGACCTTGACTGGTCCGACCAGGGGGTCGAGGGTGCCCACCGGTTCCTCCAGAGGGTCAACAGGCTCGTAGAGAGCCACCTGGACGGCCTCCGCGAAGCGTCGACGGAGACGCTCCCCATGGATGTCCTCAGAGAGAAAAAGGACAGGGACCTCAAGCGGAGGATCCACTACACCATAGACCGCGTCACCAGGGACATCGAGGAGGAAAAGCAGTTCAATACGGCCGTGGCCAGGCTAATGGAACTGTCCAACGACCTGGGTGCCTACTCGCCCTCCTCGGAACGGGAGTGGCGCCTCTTCAGGGAAGGTGTGGAGGTCCTGCTGACGCTGCTCACGCCCATCGCCCCTCACATCTGCGAGGAACTGTGGGAGATGACGGGAAAGGAAGGTCTCGTGTCGGAACGCCGTTGGCCCTGCCTGGACGAGTCGGCCCTGGCGCCCGACAGGGTCACCGTGGTATTCCAGGTCAACGGCAAGGTGAGAGAGCAGGTGGATCTCCCGGCCGGCATG
>JAAYIZ010000034.1 GCA_012523215.1 Thermovirga sp. | reverse complement strand
CTCCACCTCGGCAAGGGCGGAGTCCCATTTTTCGCTCCTGCAAGCAGCAATGCACCTTTCTATCCAACGCTGTACCCGCTTGAGGTTCTTTTCCATATTCCCGGGCCTCCAAGAAACACATTGGCGAAAACCCGCCCCGAAAAGGGACTATGCCCCGAAGAGGGACTTCGCCCCGAAGAGGGACTAGCCCCTTTTTATTATCCCAGTATCACGGCCGGTCCGTGGCATCACCCAGTTCGAGCCAGGCCCTGAGTTTCGCCATCGCCCGGCGCTGGATCCTGTAGACATTGCTCACATCCATACCCGTGCTTTCGGCGTACTCCCTGGCCTTGAATCCCTCGAGCACAAGGGCCCTGACGATTTCCCCCTCTCGTTCGGAGAGAGCCTCGATGCCGTCGGCGAGGCAGATCTTCCAGTCCAGTGAGTCGACATCGAAGGGGTCGGGAATCTGGATCTGTGAATCGTCGACAGGGGAGGGAGCCCTGGCTTCGACGCGCTGGAGAAAGTTCGTCATCTGGCCTTTTATCCTGTAGAAGCCGTAGGTGACGAAACGTATGTTCCTGCAGGGTTCGAAACGGTCCACGGCTTTGATCAGGGCTATCATGCCTTCCTGGACGAGGTCCTGGTAACGCTGGGGAGCGACACGGAATTTGCGGGCGATCCAGAAGACCAGGGGGCGATAGGAGAGAATGAGCCTTTCACGGGCCCCTTCATCGCCTTCATCGCAAAGGATCCACAACCTGGCTTCTTCTTCCCGGGAAAGAGATGCCCTTTCCGGGTGGTCTTGGACATCGTCGTTCATGGCGAGGACCTCCCAGGTTCTGTTGGACCCTTTATACCATGACAGGGAGGTATTTGACCACTACAGCAACGGAAGGCTGCCGGCGTAATCCTTGCCGACACGGATGTGAAGGGTGTCGTTCACGTAGCGGAGCGTCGTTCTGTCGGGTGCCAGGTCAACGGCAGTGATGGAACAGTTGTCCGCCCGGAACTTCCAGGCCGCTGCCGGAGGAATGCCTATCAATATGGAGAGGATGGCCCGTATCGTCCCCCCGTGGCAGACCAGGATCAGTTTATCGCCTGCGCCGGACAGGATCCCTTCCAACGCGCGGCTGACCCGGGTGATGAGGTCGGAGAAGCATTCCCCTCCGGGGGGAGCCGTGGCGGACGGGTCCTTGCTCCACGAGGAAAACAGGTCGGGGTGCAGTTCCCTTATCTCGCTTAACCGGAGGCCCTCCCATCCTCCGAAGGACATTTCCGAAAGCTCATCGACGGCGGTCACTTCCTTCACTCTTTCGTTCATGCGGGCTATAGCGGAGGCGGTCTGGCGAGCCCTCGCGAGGGGGCTGGTGTAGACCCTGTCCAACCGTGCCCCGGCTAGCCGGAGGGCGAGCAGATCGGCCTGGGCCAACCCACTCTCTGCCAGGGGGACATCGGTCCGGCCCTGGAAACGGAAGGCGCTGTTCCACTCGGTTTCGCCGTGTCTCACGAGGATGATCCTTCGTTTTCGTGTATCCATTGGGTACCTCCAGGGTGCGTTTTTTACGAAAAAAGCCACCCGCGGGGGTGGCCTCCATGTCTTGTGGAGCCGGCGGGCGGACTTGAACCGCCGACCTGCGCATTACGAGTGCGCTGCTCTGCCAACTGAGCTACGCCGGCATGTTTTGGCGGTCCCAACGGGATTCGAACCCGTGCCGCAGCCTTGAAAGGGCTGTGTCCTAGGCCACTAGACGATGGGACCGCGTAAAAACCTGACGTGGTGGGCCGTACAGGGATCGAACCTGTGACACCCGGATTAAAAGTCCGGTGCTCTTCCTACTGAGCTAACGGCCCATATCTAGCGCTGAAAAACTATACAGTGCCCATGTAGCCGTGTCAAGGGCGGCGGGACACCGTGAACCGTGAGTCGGAAGTCGTAAATCGTAAGAACAAAACAATCAGCCTGCGAATTTGACCTTTCGATTCACGACTCACGGCCCTTACGATTTACGGTTTTTACAACGCAAACCGCGCCGGGTAGGAGGCGAGTTTTTTGCGAAACACCTCCAGTGTCTCCAGGCCCCGCTCTATCTGCAGGGCCACCTGCTTGAAGGAAGTCCCTCCCTGGGTGTTCCTCCTGGAGACGGAGCTCTCGATGTTCAGGATCGGCATCAGGTCGTCGTCGGTGGAGGGAATGAGTTCCTTCCATTCTTTCCGGGTGAGACTCAAAAGGGTCCTCTTTCTGTCGAGGCACCACCGGACCACTTCACCCACCTGCTCATGGGCGGCCCTGAAGGGAACTCCCTTCATGACCAGGTACTCGGCCACGTCCGTCGCCAGGGTGAAGCCGTCTTCGAAGGCCCCCGCGGCCCTCTCGGCGTCGACCTCGACGCGGGCGATCAGTTGGGGCAGCACATCGAGGACATCCCTGACTATCTGGACCGACGACCACAGGGCCCGCTTATCCTCCTGCATGTCCCGGTTATAGGCCAGGGGGAGGCCCTTGATGAGCGTCAGAAGATCAACAAGATTGCCTATAACCCTGGCCGAGCGCCCCCTCACCAGTTCGAGGACGTCGGGGTTCTTTTTCTGGGGCATCATGCTGGAGCCGGTGCAGAATGCGTCGGGAAGGACGATCCAGCCGAACTCGCGGCTGTTGTAGATCACCAGGTCCTCGGCCATCCTGCTGGCATGGACCATCAGGACCGTCATGGCGTACTGGCAGTCCAGCAGGTGATCCCGGTGGGCTACCGAGTCCAGGCTGTTGTCGCTGGTCCTGTCGAAGCCGAGCATGACGGT
>JAAYIZ010000033.1 GCA_012523215.1 Thermovirga sp. | reverse complement strand
CCGGTGACGGCGAAGGTGTCGGCCATCCACTTGAGGCCCTCGATGTAGGTGTTGGCTATCTCGGCGGCTTTCTCGGGGTCGGTGTAGATGACGGAAAGGGAGATGGTGCCGTCCTTGTCCTCCACGGCCTCGACCTCGCCGATATATTCCTCGACTATGTCTTTGCGGAGGTTTTCCTTGCCGTAGCCGGTGACGGTGCGCCAGTTCTCGGGACCAAAGCGGTCGAGGATCCAGTCCTGGAGGGCGCGGCTTTTGAGCATGCCCACGTAGACGTTGCCCTTGATTTCGGGCTTGATGAGCTCGGCCACGCCGCCGCCCAGTTGCTGCGACAGGAGGGTGGCCATGGCGGACTGCTCCACGGGGTTGAGGATGCGGGCCGTGGCCTTGTACTGCTTGGTCATGACCAGGCTGACGATGACGGCGGCGATGGCGAAGGCCGCGGTGACGCGGAAGATGAGCTTTTTGTGCCTGGCCAGGACCAGCATAAGGTCGAGCAGGGATATCTCGTCGTCGTCAGGGCAGGCTGGGTGGATCCCCCGTGCCTCTTCATGCTGTTTTTCTGTCATGGCTATTCTCCGTCTGTAAATTTCGGCCTAGTTGGTGATGTTGTGGATGCTCAGGGCCGTCACTGCCACCTTATAAATTATGTCGATGTAGTCGCGGGTCTGCCGGAGCCCCCGGTAGCTTTCGATCTTCTGGGGGACCACAATGGCGTCGCCGGGCTCGATGAGGTTCCACTCGATGTCCTGGTTGAACTCCTTGACCCAGGGGGTGGTGCCCCTGGCTGACTCCTTGGTGCGCATGGCCGTGCCGTCGGCCTTGAGGACGTAGATCCTCTCGGGACTGGCCTCGCGGGAGTAGCCGCCGGCCATGAGGATGTACTGCTTGTAGGAGAGGTTCTTGTCGAAGACGAAGGACGACGGGTTGAGCACCGCCCCTATGACCTGCACCGTGGAGGGGTTGCGCGGCACGTAGAGCTTGTCGCCGTGCTCGAGTTCGATGTCGTAGGCCGAGCCCCGGAGCACCCTGGGCGCAGCGATCATGGTGGTAATGCGGCCCGTGGCCCTGGTGTTCCTGAGGGCGTCGAGGAGGCGGCTCTTTTGCTGGGCCTCCATCTGGAGCATCCTGGTCTCGTCGGCGGTGAGGGCCGAGGAGAGTTCGTTGAGGCCCACGGCGAGGAGGTCCTTTTCGAAGCGCTGGACCATTTCGTCGATCTGCTGCTGCTGGGCCTTTTTTACGCTCTCGCGGGTGAAGATGGCCCCCCGGGTGTAGGCGTTGACGGAGAAGCCACCGGCGCGCTCGATGAGGGAGGAGAGCCGCTCGCCGGGGCCTATGGTATAGACGCCGGGGTAGGTGACCTCACCGTAGACGGCCACCTGCTTGTAGAGCTGCCAGTCGGGAACGGCGCGGACGAAGATATAGTCGTTCATCTGGAGCGCTATGTTGTGGTTCGGGTTGCCCTCCAAGGCGGCGCCGAGGCTGACCTTTATCCGCGTGGTCTGGGGTCCGCGCTCGGTGACATCGACGCGGGTTATCTCGGCCTCGTCGGCGGCGTAGTAGAGCAGGCCGCCTGCCCAATGGATGACATCGCTGACCCTGGTGACCCCCTGGGCGACGGTGAACTTGCCCGGTTTTGCCACGGGGCCGGAGACGTGGACGATGCACTGGCGCTCCACCACCGAGAAGAGGCGGAGGTAGTCGCCGTCCTGGAGGGTCATGCCCTTGAGGGAATCCCGCGAAATGGCCTCGAGGTTGCCCTCGAGCATGGTGCGGTATTGCCTGTCTATGACGCGCATCAGCTGGATACGGCCCCGGAAGCCGGTGGAGGTCATGCCGCCGGCTATTTCGATGAGGTCGTCGACGCTGACGGATTTTTTCATTTCATATATGGCGGGACGCCTGACGTTGCCCGTGATGGCCACCTGGGGGCCGACGGTGGGGATGAAGATGACGTCCTCGGGCATGAGGCGGATATCCTTGGTCTTGTCGCCCTTCATGAGGAGGTCGTAGAGGTCGAAGTTGGTGATGACCTTTCCGCCGCGCTTGACCTGGATGTTCCTCATGGAGCCGCTATCGTTGGGACCGCCCGAGACGAGCAGGGCGTTGACCAGGGTGGAGAGGGATGAGATGGTGTAGCCGCCGGGCTTTCGGGCGTTACCCACGACATAGACCTTGATGTTTTTGAGGGCGCCGAGGGTGACGCTCATCTCGTAGTTGGAGTAGAAGCGGGAGAACTGCTCGTCGAGCACGTCCTGGAGCTGCGCGAAGTCGAGGCCCGCCACGCCGATGACACCGACCCGGGGGATGGCTATGGTGCCGTCGCGGTTGACGGTGACGGTCCAGGAGCCCTCGACCATGCCCCAGACGTCGATGCGGATCTGGTCACCGGGGCCGATGACGTAGTCGGGACGGACCGGGGCCGCCTCGTCGGGCGCGAAGGTGGACGGGGCCGTGCGGAAGAATTCCGACCCGTAGCGATGGATCCTGGTCAGTTGCTCCTCGGGGAGGGACCCCGTGAGGAAGCGCTCGAACTAGGCCATGCCGTCGGGGGTGCCCCAGTCGGCGGGAGTTTCAGCCTGGCCCGGCGCCGGTGTGGGCAAAAAGGGTGCCTCGGGCTGGGAGGGGAAGATGTCGGGGATGTCGGATTCGCCGAGGTCGGGGATGACCAGGGCGTGGATGGAGCCGGCCTCGCTGGTGCCGGGAATGTCGGGGATGGCTATCTCTCCGCCGGAACCCCCTTCGGCAATCTGGGCGAAGGCCGGACCGCTCCAGAGGATTGAAACACAAACGAAAAAGAAGAGGACTCTTTTCACGGCCGGACCTCCCTATTAAAAGGTTACATCTTCTTCTTGGGAAATTATTTGAATATATGTAATTATATTGCCATCCTTCAGATTATTGCAAGGTTTGGTGCGGTCTTTTGGGGTCATGCGGTCTTTTGGGGTCAGGGCTTGATTTTGAGCATTTGTATACGATAACTACAAAAAAGTCGTAAATCGTAAGTCGTAAGTCGTGAATCGTGAAGCCAAGGCGAAGGCTAGAACAGTGAACGGGAGGGGCAAGGGCAGATTGAAAGTATTGATAAAGCGTTATAATAAATGGCTATAAAATCCTTTTTTTATAACGTAAAAGGATATTAAGGTGTGAGGCTATGAAGAAAAACAATGCCTTGCTTTTGCTACAGTTCCCTGTGATCTTTGATACAGCAGAAGCGATCCAAGTCCTTCGAGGATTCAGGGACCCCAACAGCAAACTGCGGGACCTTGTCAGGGGAGGGTACATTGTCCGGATCAAGCGGGGCCTTTACGCTGTAGCGCCCAGGTTCCGCCGGGGGATTTTCCCTGTCGAGGTTCTTGCGAACCGTATCTATTGGCCATCCTATGTTTCTCTGGAGTGGGCACTGGCCTTTCACAACCTTATCCCGGAAACGCCTCGGCAGATAACCTCGGTCGCGATGAGAAATTCTCCATCATCAAGGATGAAAAGATTCCATACCCCGGAGGGGATTTTCACGTACAGGTATATTCCTGCCGGGGCCTACTCCAGGGGAGTGGGGTCTTACGAGGCCCCTTTCGGTGATGGCGTAACCCTTTTTGCCATGGGGTTTCCCGAAAAAGCCCTGGCTGACAAGGTTTTTTTTGAAAAGGGTCTTTCACCGGTGATCAGTGAGATGCGTGAATATCTTATGGATAATTTAAGGATAGAGGAGACCGCCCTTTCGGAACTTGACTATATCCTGATGGAGGAGATTGCAGACGGTTACCGGTCAAGGAAGATAGAGGCGCTTGCCAGAGCGTTGAAAGGCAGGTAGATGCTTTTTGAATACCATGCAACATCTGGAAAATGTTCTTCGGGAAGATCTTCAGAGAGTGATACTTCTCGCTCTCAGCAGGGAGCGTTTTTTCGTGAAGAATGCTTTTTATGGGGATACGGCTCTGAGGTTTCTTTACGGTTTGAGGCGGAGTTCCGAGGATCTTGATTTTGTTTGTCTTGAAGGGTGTGAAACTTTTTCGTGGGATCCATTTCTCCCCGCCGTAGGGAAATCGGCTGCAGCTTTCGGGTTTTCGGTCTCCGGCATTGAACTGAAGCCGGGGCAGAGCACCCCGAAGATGCTTGTAAATGTGATGCTGAGAGAGAGCCTGTGCAACAGGAGGAGATATTATTCCCATGGGCAGTATCTGATCGATGCTGTCCATGCCCGCAAGAAGGTAATGGTGAGGCTGGAGATAGATCTTGATGATCCCTGCCGTTCGGAACCGGTAACCGAACAGGTTCTCTTGCCAGCGCCCTTTTTGGTCTCGACCTTTCAAAAGCCGGATCTTTTTGCGGGGAAGATGCATGCAGTCCTTTTCAGGAGCTGGAGATCCCGGGTCAAGGGGCGTGACTGGTTTGACATGCTCTGGTACCTGGGACAGGAGATCCCTTTGAGAATCGAATGTCTGGAAAGGAAGATGAAGCAGTCCGGCAAGTTGGAGGAAAGGGTTTCTCTTACACAGGATCTTTTTAGGGAACATTATGTTGAAGTCTGCAGAAGAGTAAATTTCCGCAAAGCTTTCGATGATGTCGAGCCTTTTCTTGAAGAGGAAGATGTCGAATTGGTAAAGGACGCTTTCACGGAAGAAAGAATGCTGCGCCTGGTGGACAGATTCAGGTTTGGGTAGAAAAGGGCCGAAAAGCCGGACAACAAAACCAAGGCTGGGGCTTGCGGTAGGGGCAGGGTCTCTCAGGGTGACTTGGGGGCGAAGTTTCGCAGGTTCACCTTTGAGCTCTGGACCCCAAGACGGCGCCGAGGAGGGCGGCGGCGTCGCCCAGAGTCGCGAGGCGGATGTCGAGGGTGTCCCTGAAGGGTGGGGCGGTGTAGCGCAGGATCAGAGGCCGGAGGGTCTCCACGAGGCCGGGGTTTCGGCTGAGGCCCCCGCCAAGGATGACGGCCTGGGGGTCGAGGACGTGGACCACTGATGCCACAAGCCGGGCCAGGACATCGAGGGCGTGGTCCCATATCCTGGCTACGT
>JAAYIZ010000032.1 GCA_012523215.1 Thermovirga sp. | reverse complement strand
GAACGCATAGGGCACATCGAACTCGCGGCGCCGGTGGTCCATATCTGGTACCTGCGGGGGATACCGAGCCGGCTCAGCCTCCTCCTGGGGACCGCCACGAAGGATCTCGAGAAGGTGGTCTACTTCGCCCCCACACGGCGGCGAGAGCCCGTCTACAAGGTGGTCATGGAAGGCCGCAGGACGGACCTGCTGAAAAGGGGTGACCTGGTCTCCGAGTGTGAGGAGAGGATCCACAGGCATTATGACCACAGGTTTAAGGCCGAGGAGGCCCATCGGGTGGGTCCGGTCGATGACATCCCGGCCAATACCGGTGATGTGATCTCCGCAAGCCAGGTCGGGATCTTCAAGCGCGATTTCGGCGACAAGGTATTCAAGGTAGAACCGGCCTTCCGCATCACCGAGTCGCCTTCCGACAGCCTTTACCCGGAGGGGCGGGTGCTGTCCGCCACGGAGAGGGAAAAGGCCCTTTCCGAGCATGGAGACCTCCAGGCGGAACGGGCCCTTGTCGGCAACGAAGAGGGTTTTATCGTCACCGCCGTGGTCAAACTGCCCTTCAAGAAGGGCGATGTTATCTCCTTCAGCGAGTATGAACTCTTCTTCCAGAAGTACCCGGGGAGGTTCTCGGTCACGGGGGAATCCGTGACCATCGAGGACCCCTGCTACATGGTCATTGAGGGCGGTAGTTCACCCTTCCAGCGGGGAGACATCATCCTGGAAAGGGAACAGCGCCTCTGTGCGGCCTATGACAAGGAATTCGAGGCCGGCATCGGAGCCGAGGGCGTCCTATCGCTCCTTTCAAGGATAAACCTGAACGAACTGGCGGCCTCTCTCAGGGACGAGATAGGGGAATCCACCGGCCAGAAAAAGAGAAAACTGGTCAAAAGGCTGCAGGTCGCCGAGGACTTCCGCAAGAGCGACGGAAAGCCGGAGTGGATGGTATTCCAGGCTCTCCCGGTCATTCCGCCCGATCTGAGGCCCATGGTCCAGCTGGACGGCGGCCGTTTCGCCACTTCGGACCTCAACGACCTCTACAGGAGGGTGATAAACCGTAACAACAGGCTTCGGAAACTGCAGGAACTCCGGGCGCCGGAGATAATCATCCGGAACGAGAAGAGGATGCTCCAGGAGTCCGTCGATGCCCTGATAGATAACGGGAGAATGGGCAAGGCCGTGCGCGGCGCCGGGAACAGGCCCCTGAAGAGCCTTTCGGATCTTCTCCGAGGCAAAAAGGGTAGGTTTCGCCAGAACTTGCTCGGCAAGAGAGTCGACTACTCGGGTCGATCCGTCATCGTCATCGGTCCCGGACTGAAGATCCACCAGTGCGGCGTTCCGAAGCAGATGGCGCTGGAACTCTTCAAACCCTTCGTCATCAACAAACTGGTGGAGCAGGGCCTCTCGCCAAATGTAAAGAGCGCCAAGAGGGCCATCGAACGGGGCCGCGAGGACGTTTGGGGCATCCTTGAGGAAGTCATCAAGGGCCACCCGGTGCTGCTCAACAGGGCGCCGACACTGCACCGCCTGGGGATACAGGCCTTTGAGCCCGTCCTCATGGAAGGGAAGGCGCTCAGGCTCCATCCCCTGGTGTGCACCGCCTTTAACGCCGACTTCGACGGTGACCAGATGGCGGTCCACGTACCCCTGTCCATAGAGGCCCGCGTGGAGGCCCAGACGATAATGCTGTCGGCCAGGAACCTCCTCTCGCCGGCGAGCGGCAGGCCCGTCGTCACGCCCACCCAGGATATAGTCCTGGGGATCTACTACGTGACGGCCATGCTCGAGGGCAGGAAAGGCGAAGGGATGAGGTTCCTGTCCATCGAAGACGTTCTCTCCGCCCTGGATTTCGAAGTGCTCGATATCAACAGCAAGATCCAGCTCAAATTCAGGGGAGAGTGGATCACCACCTCGCCGGGCCGCGTCCTCTTCAACAGCATCCTCCATCCGGACCTGCGCTATATAAACAAGCAGATGGGGAAGAAACCCCTTGGAGCGCTAATCGATGCCGCCTACGACCGCGTGGGACAAGAAGCCCTCGTGGAGATGCTGGACAAGATCAAGGAACTGGGGTACCAGTGGTCCACCACCAGCGGCATCAGCTTCGGGCTTGGTGATGTCGTCATACCCCTTCAAAAGAAGGACATCGTGAGCGAAGCCCTGGCTAAGGAGGAGGTCCTCTCGTCCCAGTACGAGATGGGCGTCCTCACCGAGGACGAATACCTGAGGCAGAAGGAGACCCTTTGGTCCGAGGCCTCCCGGGAGGCGGCCGACGCCGTCCTGACCAACATGGAGGTCACCAACCCCATCAGGATGATGATGGAATCGGGCGCCCGGGGCAGCAAAAGCCAGGTGGCGCAGATGGCCGGTATTCGTGGGCTCATGGCCGACCCGTCGGGGAAGATCATCGACTACCCCATAGTGTCGAACTTTCGAGAGGGCCTTAACAGCCTGGAATACTTCATTTCCACCCACGGTGCCAGGAAGGGGTTGGCCGACACTGCCCTCAGGACGGCTAAGTCAGGCTACCTGACCCGGCGGCTCGTCGATGTCGCCCAGGACCTGATCATTACCGCCGATGACTGTGGCACCGACAAGGGCGTCTGCATAAGACCCCTCCTGCAGGACGACAAGATGATCATCTCTCTCAGCGAGAGGATCATCGGCAGGACCAACCTCAGGGATATAGTGAACCCCGAGACGGGGGAGATGATCGTACCCGCCGGGGGCCTGATCGACGCCGAAAGGGCCGGGCAGATCGAAAAGGCCGGCCTGGAGGAGGTCTGGGTGAGGAGTCCCCTGACTTGCTCCCTCCAGGACGGAATATGCCGGCAGTGCTATGGTATGGATCTTTCGTCGAGGGAAAAGGTGCTCATGGGAGAGGCCGTCGGGGTAGTGGCGGCCCAGTCCATCGGGGAGCCCGGGACACAGTTGACCATGCGGACCTTCCATACCGGCGGCGTCCGCATCACCGGGGAGGACATAACCCAGGGTCTTCCCAGGATTGAACAACTCTTCGAGGTGCGGCGCCCCAAAAAGGTGGCATTCCTCTCCGACCGGGATGGGTACATTTCGGAGATCAGGGAGATGGAGGGCAAGAGAAAGGTTTTCATTTCCTCCGAAGTGGATGGCGTGGAGTCCCGATCCTCCTACAATATTCCGGCGTCGCAGCCACTCCTCGTGGAGGAGGGGCAACCCGTAGCAAAGGGACAGGCCCTGACCGATGGGCATGTCGACCCGCAGCAACTACTCGAGATCGAGGGGCTGGAGGCTGTTCAGAACTACCTGGTGGACAATATCCAGTCGGTTTACCTGTCCCAGGGCGTCTCCGTCAGCAACAAGCACATCGAGGTCATCCTGCGGAAGGTCGCGCCCGTCAACAGGGTAAGGGTAATCGAGGAGGGGGACAGCTCCTTCGTATCCATGGAACTGGCATGGCTCAGTGATATAGAGAAGGAAATCGAGCAGATAAGGGCCGACAATGAACGTTTCCTCCAGGAGGCCCTGAAGATCATGGTCGAGAAAAAACTGAATGATGTCGTGGGACAGGGCGATGTAGAGTCCGCCCTGGCCGCCAAGGGCCAGGTGCTCGATGAAAAGGCGGTCCGGCAGATCCTCCGTCCCGGCTCGGGTGTAACGGAACTGACCCTCGAGGACGGAGGAGATATCCTCCGCGTGATCGTCGGCGAATCTTCGTTCAGGAGGAGCATGGCTGGACTGGTCCTGACCGAAAAGATCGAACTGTCCGAGGATGAGGCGATCGATCCGGGGAGCACCCTTTCGAGTTCGAACCTGGCGCTGCTTACTCGGGATTTCCCGCCGATGATACTCGTGAGAGACGTGGCGATCCTCGAGGAAATGAAGGACAAGTCCTACCTCGCCGAGGACGTGGTCGCCGACGGCAAGACGCTCCTGGCCGCCGACAGGGTCATCGATGACCCTGTCGCCTCGGTGATCAGGGAGAACAACGTTGAATCCGTGAAAGTCTGGCGGTCCCCTGAGACGGTGACCGTCTCCGACGCGGTCCAGAAGATGCTCATTGACCAGTACTGGGCAAGGCCTCTTGTGCAGGCCATCGACTCCGACGGCAACGCCGTCACCGACATACCGCAACTTGTCGATGGCAGCATCGTGAGGGGCCTGGTGGAGGCCGAACTGACCGCGGTCGAGGTCGACGACGGTGAGATACTGTCCAGGGACGCCATCTTGAGGAAGGTGCTTTCCGATGTCGCCTACGGCAAGGTGCTCCTGGAACCTGTGAAGGACAAGAAGGGCGATGTCGTAGCCGCCTCCGGGAGCGAAGTCAACAGCCAGGTCCTGGAAGCTCTTTTGTCGGCCGACCCCGATGAGATGGTTCTCCGGCCCATCTTCACCCAGTCAGAGACGAAACGCACCCTCCAGAGGGTGACCTTTGTCCGCAGGCTCAGGGAGGAGCCGGCCTGGAAGCCCGTTATCCACGGCATCACCAAGGCGGCCCTGGCCACGGATAGTTTCCTGAGCTCGGCCTCCTTCCAGCAAACAGCCCAGGTCCTCGCTGGCGCCGCCGTCTGGGGTGACGTCGATAAACTGAAGGGCCTCAAGGAAAATGTTATCATCGGGCACCTTATCCCCGCGGGGACATCCTTCTGGAATTGTAAGGATATCGATGTCCGGGAGACGGTGGCTGCTCCCGAAGCG
>JAAYIZ010000031.1 GCA_012523215.1 Thermovirga sp. | reverse complement strand
GAGGCCGTCCTCTGGCTCAACCAGCACCGCCGGAGCGGCGATCTCGGCGAACTGAGGCTTCAATCCTTTCACTTCTGCTTCAGGGGCAATCCTGGGACCGGCAAGACCACTGTCGCGAGGTTGATAGGCGGTATTTTCCACCGGTACGGTCTACTCCGGGTGGGTGACGTAGTCGAGGTGGACAGGGCCAGGCTCCTCGGCTCGACACCGGGTGAGACAGAGATCAAGACCGGCAGGGCCATCAGGAGTGCCTTGGACGGCGTGCTCTTCGTGGACGAAGCCTACAGCCTCCTGGGGTCCGGGGAGAGCTCCGATCCCGGGATGAGAGCCCTGGAAGTCATCACCAAGAGCATGGAGGATTACCGCGATGTCTTGATAGTGATCTTCGCCGGTTACCCCTCGGAGATGGATGCCCTGTTCGAGAACGCCCCGGGCCTCAGGGGCAGGGTACCCTTTCACCTGGATTTTCCCGACTATTCTCCGAGTGAACTGCTTGATATCATGCTTTTAATGGCTGCCGCGGAGGATCTCGAACTTTCCGACGAAGCCGCCGGGAAGTTCCTGCGAATAATGAATGAAAGGGTGACCCACCGCGATTTCAGCAACGCCAGGGAGGTCAGGAACCTCCTGGACCAGGCCAAGGGCGAGCTTTCCAGGAGACTTCAGACCCGGAGAAAGGTATCCCGATGGGACATGAAGGTCATCACTGCGCTCGACCTCGGGCCGCCCGATACGGAGCTGCTTTCTTCCCTCGAGGCTGCTCGCAAGGAGATGTACCGAGCCCCCCTTGACCCCGGGTTGAGATCCTCCTTCGCTTCTATCTGCGCCAGGGCGGGGATGTGGTCCGATGTGGTATCGGCCCTGGAAGTTGTGGAAAAGGACCTTTCGCCGGAATATAGAGCCCTCCTGGGAAGAGCGTTGTATACAATCGGCGACAGGGAAAGGTCCTGGGAGGTCTTCTCGACGATGAGTGAACCCTCGGCGGGTTCCTATTATCGGGGGCTCTCCGCCCTCTGGGCCGGAGATCTCCCGGTGGCTTCCTCGATGCTTGGCCTGGCTTCATCGACCGATCCAGCTTCACCTGACATCCTCTTGGCGCTTTCAGCCGCGAAGTTTTTAGCCGGTGATTTTCGGGGGGCGACAGATTCATTCATGGCGGGTGTGTCCTCAACCGGTGGGAAGCTGCCTCCTGCTATCCTGAGAGATCTTCCCTGGGATCAATCACGATGGGCGAGTAGCGCCCCCGCCCTTAAGGATGCGCTATTTTTCGCCTATGGAAATCCAGATAAGTCAAAACTGCTCTTCACTGAGGCCCTGATCGCCACGGGGAATAAGGAAGCGCTGGACTCCGCCGGGGAGATAGTGATGGGTTCCATCGTCCGTATTCCCGATGAGCCTGTAGCCCACCGGCTCATGTCGGTGATCCACGAAGCCTCGGAAAGAATCCGGGAAGCGGCCGCCTCACTGGATATAGCCCTTGAACTTGAACCCAGGAATACCGGGGATTGGCGAAGGCTCGCTCAACTGCTTGAACAGGTGGGTGAGAAGGAAAGGGCCGAGGAAATCTTCCGGGATATCCTTGAGGAGGACCCCACGGGAGAGGCCGGTATCAGGCTGGCCATGGCAGCCGATGACAAGGGCGACCTGGCAGGGGCCGAGTTACTTTACCGTAAAGCCTGGGAAACGGGCCTGGGCGGAGAGGAGCGGTCACTTTGCGCCAGGAGGCTGGCTTCCCTTTCAGCCGCTTCGGGCCGTTTCAATGAAGCCCTGGATTTTTTCGCCGAAGCCGGCAGCCTAGCGGGCGATTCGCGGGCTTCCTTCTGGCTGGCCCGGTCCCTGATCGAAGATGAGCGATGGCAGGAGGCGGAAAGTTATCTCTTGACGCCCTCCGAGGATCCCGAAATGGAAAGCCCCAGGATTTTCTGGCTAGGCCGTCTCCTCATGGCGAGGAAAGATCTGTTCGGCGCAAGAAGTCTTCTGTGGAAAGATCTTTTAAATCCCTACATCCGTCTTATAAAGGGAGTTGTGGAGGCTTTGTCGGGTGACCACCGGGCGACGGATACTCTCTCGGACCTCCCGGCCCAGGGCATGGGGAGCGATGCGAAAGCCATGCTTTGTTCGGCCCGGGCGGCCATGAAGGACTGGGAGGGGGTCAAAAGATTGGGCAGGATGGCCGTGGATTGTGGAAAGGGACCCTTCATGTGGGAAAGGCAAACCAGGAGACCCCTCGAGGAGGCCGGTTACCTGGCGGCGATCTCGGAAGCCCACCTGGGGGACTGGTCGGCGGCAAGGGATGGTTTCAGGAAGAGCGTGTCCGCCCTGAGGCATCCCGGTCCTGTCTTCTCCCTGGGCGTATCCCTGGTGGCCCTGGGGAAGATCGACGAGGCCAGAGTCATCCAGGCGCAGTTGAAGCCTGCTTCCGCTATTCTATCCGGGAAACTGGAGGAACTCATCGCACAGAACAGCGGGATCAGGAAAATGCTGGCCGACCCCGTCGACCCTGCCTTGCTGGACCTTCACGCCGCTTTGTGATGTGATCCGGTTTATCATTTACATTTTTAGACTCAAGGAGGAGGCTGCGAAACATGAAAAAGGTGGACAGAGAGGAAGCAATGGCTCTTTTGCGGAAGCATAACAGCCAGATTGGTCACATTCGTCATGCTCTTGCCGTGGAGGCCGCCATGAGGTTTTTTGCCCGGGCGAACGGAGGAGATGAGGAGGAATGGGGCCTCGCCGGGCTAGTTCATGATATCGACTGGGAGACCACCATCGACGAACCATCCAGGCACACTCACCTGGGGGCCTCCTGGCTGAGAGAAGCGGGGTACCCCGATAATATCGTGAGGGCCGTACTGGCCCATGGTTGGGGTATCTGTTCCGATGTGGAGCCTCTCTCTCTAATGGAAAAATACCTGTATGCCGTCGATGAACTGACCGGCTTCGTCACCGCGGTGGCGCTAGTCAGGCCGGGGAAATCTCTCCAGGATTTGACCGTCAAGTCCGTCAAGAAAAAGTGGAAGGACAGGGCTTTCGCCAGGGGTGTCAACAGGGAAGTTATCGAAAAAGGTACGGCCCTGCTGGGAAAACCCCTGGAGGGACTTGTGGAGGGCGTGATAGAAGCCCTCAGGCCTATAGAGAAGGAAATCGGCCTTGGGGAAGAGGATTAGTCCGCTAACGTCGAATCCAGGAGCCGCCATCGGGGCTTCCCGCCATCCCCTTCTTCAAAACGCAGGAGCATGAAGCCCCCGATATGCCCGTCCTCCGCCCAGGCGATGCACCACTTGGGCCCGGCGAACCATACGAGGGAAGGGTCGTAGATCTTCATGGCGCCGCCGTGGATCCCCTCCCAGGGGATAAGATCTTCTCTCACCAGGAGGTCCTCAACCAGCCAGTATCTCGGATCGGGCCTTCCCTCTTTTTTCAGCCTCACCCAGTCCGGCTGGGGGGCGCCTAAGGGCGAGCCCTCGACAGGTCCTTCATCCTTTATCCTTTGGATCTCATCGGTGACTTCTCGAAGCGCTTCCCGTAAAACCCTGTTCTGGTTGTTTACGTCTCGGTATCGCAGAAAGATGATCCCCGATACCACCGACAGGGACATCATCAGCTACGCGAGAAGGACGGAACTCTTTCCTTTCATCGTTTTGCCCTCCCAGTCACACTTTTCGGGATTCGTGCTATCGTCTCATGTAG
>JAAYIZ010000030.1 GCA_012523215.1 Thermovirga sp. | reverse complement strand
GGTGCCTGTCGTGAACCTTTGCGACGCCCTCGGGCGCCGCGATAAGGCTGAGAAGGGATATCTTCGTTCCCCCCTTTTTCTTGACCAGGTCGATCGCGGCAACGGCGGAACCCCCGGTGGCGAGCATCGGGTCGACGATGATGATATCCCTCTCCCGGATATCTCCGGGTAATTTACAGTAATATTCGTGGGGCTCCAGCGTGTCGGGGTCCCTGTATATGCCTATGTGCCCCACCTTGGCATTGGGGATGAGCCGCAGCATGCCGTCGACCATGCCCAACCCCGCCCTCAGTATAGGAACGATGGCGATCTTCTTCCCGGAGATGGAGCAGGCCGTTGTGGTCGTAATCGGGGTTTCGACCGAAACGCGCTCCAGGGGGAGGTTCCTGGTGGTCTCGTAGACCATCAGCCCCGCTATTTCCTGGACTAGTTCACGGAAGACCTTCACCGAGGTATGCCTGTCCCTGATGACCCCGATCTTGTGCTGTATCAGGGGATGATCGAAGGTGACAAGCTTCGGTGAACCATCCGGTTTATTTCCCGTCGACGGATTTCCTTCCTCGAAGGCCACGATCTTCCCGACCCGAAGGGCGTGCCTTGAGCCCTGGAATTCGGCCGAGAGCCACGCCCTGACTATCTTGATTCCCGATTCGCAATCGGTCTTCCTTCCGCCGAGGGTCAATATATTCGCGTCGTTATGTTCCCTGGCGAGTCTGCCCGTCTCCTCGTCGTAGGCAAGGGCGGCGCGGACGCCCGGAATCTTGTTGGCGGCAATGGACATCCCGATGCCGGTACCACAAACCAGGATTCCAAGATCGAATTCCCTCCTGGCCACCCTGGCTCCCACTTCGAAGGCTACGTCGGGGTAATCCCAGGGTTTCTCCGATCCCTCGGCGCCGAAGTCTCCCGTCATAAGCGACGATTCTTTGAGTGACCCTTCGATACATTTCTTGAGGTGGAAACCGGCGTGATCCGAGCCGAGCGCGATTCGCATCCCTTTACCCCCTGTCATGGCATCATCTTGTTATGATATCACCCGCAAGCGGATCGGCGGGAAGTCCTTAACGTGGGCCACGATTTACACGCTTTATTGGTGAGAGAAAACCCTTGAGAGGAGATCGTCGGCCACGGAGTAGGGATCGGTCCTGCGCAAATCGAGATCCTCAAGGATGCCGGCGGTGATGTGATCGTCCCAGGCTTTTTCGGCGACCTTGGCGATCTCTCTTTTCACTATTTCCTCGACCTCCAGGCGGAGACGCCGGCGTTTTCTTCGCTTGCCCTCGGCGGATCCGGCCAGGTAGCGCTTGTGTTCCGATAGTGATTCGGCGGCATTTTCGATTCCCTCACCGCTTTCGGCGACGGTGGGTATCACCGGGGGCCGCCATTCCTTGCCTGCCTGGAGATCGAGCATGATATTGACTTCCCGGACGACCCTTTCCGAGCCGTCCCTGTCCGCCTTGTTCACGATGAAGACGTCGGCGATCTCCATTATGCCCGCTTTCATTATCTGGATATCGTCCCCCATGCCGGGAACCAGGAGCAACGCGACGGTATCGGCGATCTTGACGATATCGATTTCCGACTGCCCGACGCCGACGGTCTCGATCAGGACCACATCCTTGCCGCAGGCGTCGAGGATGAGCGCAGCTTCATAGGTCCCCCGGCTCAACCCGCCCAGGGAGCCCCTGGATCCCATGCTTCGGATGAAAACCCCGGGGTCCAGGCTGTGGCGCTGCATTCTGAGCCTGTCACCGAGAACAGCTCCTCCCGTAAAAGGGCTCGAGGGATCGACGGCGATGACACCGACGCTTTGGCCGGCGGCCATCATGGAGGATATCAGCTTGTCGAGAAAGGTGCTTTTCCCCGCACCTGGGCTCCCGGTGACACCTATCAAATGCGCTTTGCCGGTGCAGGGATATATGCTCTGCATGATCTGCCTGGAACGGTCCGTCTCGCTTTCTATGGCCGTTATGAGCCTCGCGATGGACCGGGGATCCCCCTGGAGGGCTTTTCCAATGATCCTGTCCAAGTTTTCGCATTCCCTTCTATCGTTGAATTTGCTTCACGGAGGGGTTACCTCTTCAGGATATCGACTCCGGCGAAGGAGTACATGCCGAGAGTTATGGCTGCCGCGAACAAAAATCCGAGCAGAACCCTCAGGTAGGTGACCCAAAGTGCCCCGCCAGGCCATTTCCCCGAAGATATATTCACTATCATCCTGGAAAGGAAAAGGCAGAGGACGAAAAGGAAGAGCGCCACCAGCGCCTGGATATTTACCGAGGACATGCCGCTACCCCCACTTTTGATGAATGGTCCACTCCCCGGTTCTGTATTGTAGCAGTAAAAGGAGGGGGATGTCCGGGAGGTCACCGACAAAAAAAGGCCGCCTTTCGGCGGCCTTGTCGATCTGTTCGCTCGGTGGCCTAGACCACTTCTGCGGCGTTTTGGGCCATCCGGACCGGCGTCTGGATCTGTTTAAGGATGGATATGGCCACTTCGAGGGCTCTTTTGCCGTCCATGATGCCCACCAGGGGCTGTTTCCCCTCCCTGACACAGGTTACAAAGTGCTGCAATTCCAGTTTAAGGGGCTCTCTTTTCGGAAATACCGGGTGCTCGATGACCTCCACAAGCCCGCATTCCTTCTCCTGCACGCAACGGTGGATTGATACGTCCTGGGTTTCATAGTTGACCGTGACAAACCTCTCCGGCTCCATTATCTCCAGTTGCCTCAGCCTTCTTTCGGAAACTCGGCTCACCAGGATCTGGGCCAGCGTTCCGTTCTCGAAGGCGATCTGAGCGGTGGCGATATCCTCTAGGGAAGACCTTACCGATCGGCCCATGGCCGAAATGGCCGATATCTCCGAATGAACGAGAGAGAGGATGATATCGATGTCATGGATCATCAGGTCCAGCACGACGCCCACGTCGCTTATCCTGGAACTGAAGGGCCCTATTCTCCTCGACTGGAGAAAAAGGGGTTCCTTGATGATGTTCCTCACATGCTGCACCGCGCTGTTGAATCGTTCGATATGCCCGACCTGGAGGACTAGGTTTTGGGCAGCAGCCAACTGCAAAAGCTCCACGGCTTCCTCAACGGTGGATGTGACCGGCTTTTCAATCAGCACGTGGATGCCGCTGGCAAGAGCTCGTTTCGCCGATTCGAAGTGCTGGACAGTGGGTACCACGACGCTGACCGCATCGGGCCTGGCCTGGCGGTAAAAGGTTTCAATATCAGAATAGAAGGGCACCCTCAGCAGCTCCCCGACGGCCGCGGCCCTTTCGAGGTTGGTGTCCACTATTCCGACGACATCGGTATTAAGCAGTTCCGTGTAGACCCTGGCATGGTGAAATCCCAGGTGCCCCACTCCTACCACGCCGACCCTAATCGGTTCCATTCGATAACCTCCCGCAACAATGCACAGGAACTTTTTTGCTGGACCCCTTCAAAACTTATTCTCCCACCAAAGAGTGGTTTTATGGAATCCTTCACGGAACCCCGCCAAAAGCAGGGATTTTCCTAGTCGATCACCTTTTCTGTAGGAATAGTAACCCCCGGAAGAACAACAGGTGCACTGGTCAATCCGTGTGATATTTTCTTTGGGAACCTTCATGTCATATAAAGTTGTAACAATCGCATCGGAGAGGTCAAAATAGGCAATGCCCTCTTCCACCCTCCAGGAGTTCCGGGGGATGCGTTTCAGGCCTTCTCGGGTCTTCGGATCATCCATTTCCCTTGAATAGCAGCAGGAGCCTATCCCGGGACCGATCCAGAAGTGAATATCCTCAAGGGACGTAAGACCGACGACCTTCATCGTTTCCTTCAGGGCTTCCCGCGTCACTCCCCTGGCGGTACCGATAAACCCCGAGTGCACGAGGAGGATCCAGGGCCGGGGCCGATCGCTTACGGCGACCACGGGGACGCAATCGGCGAACCTGAGGCTTCCAAAAACACCGGTACTTCTCACCAAAAGCGCATCGCCTTCCGGCCGGGCTGGAAGCGACATCGAGGGAAGGGCCTCGACCATCCTCGTGCCGTGTACCTGGGATGGAGCGACCAGGGGAATATCCTTTTCCTTTCCAAAGAGTTGCTGGGAAACCTTGGAAAGGTTGCCCCCGGTTTCTTCCATCAGCGGACCCTTGAGAAAAAGGACAACTGTCATAATGTCATCTAGATGGGGAGGCACCCGGTAGCGAATCATCCCCTGTCCCTCGATTGAAGTCTTCTCCCATCCCCAAATCGCGGCGTTTATCACCCTTGTCCTCCTTTCGCGTCAAGGAAGAGCTTGCTTTTCATCATGTAACCAACAAGGTAGAGGCTTCCGCAGATAATGATCTTTTTGCGCCTCTTTGAAATCTCAGCGAGGGCATCCATGGGATCCTCGAAGGAAAGGGTCTCGCATCTTTCGGCGTAGGGTCTGGCCATACCCAGGAGAAAATCGGGCTCAGCGGATCTTTCCATGCCGGGCACCCTGGTAAACGCCACCAGGGGGAAGGAACCGCAGATCCTGGCGACCATACTCTCGAGGTCTTTGTCCTTCATTGCCGTAAAGATGACAGCGTATTCCCGGGCTGAACCGAGTAGTTCAAAGGTATCGGCCAGCGCATCCACGCCCTGGGGGTTATGGGCTCCATCCAGGACCAGTTCGAGGTCCTGGTATCGGACTCTTTCAAGTCT
Source organism: Thermovirga sp. (assembly GCA_012523215.1). Lineage (NCBI taxonomy): Bacteria > Thermotogati > Synergistota > Synergistia > Synergistales > Thermovirgaceae > Thermovirga > Thermovirga sp. The sequence goes on along the minus strand of JAAYIZ010000030.1, from coordinate 10,140 downwards.
TCCGCTCCACCTGGTCTTTTCCAGCCCCCGGACAGCGGTTTTCAGGTCGATCCTTGGGAACCGGGCGGAAAGGTTTTGAACCGAAAGAAGGGCCAGCGCGGTGTTCTCCACCTGGTAAATGCCGCCCAGGGAGGTCTTCACTGGGAGGCATTCTCCTCCGCGGATAGAAATCTCAAAAGCGTTGCCCCCGATGGAGACCTTCGGACTTCTAATTTTAACGGAACGAGATAGGATCTCACCGACGTTGCCGATGCTTTCACAACGTTTGAGGAATAAACCCTCCAGTTTCCTGGGTGTGCCTGAAAAAATGCTTCTGCCGCCGGGGCGCAGGACACTGAACTTTTCCCGGGCAATCTCTTCCAGGGTGTCCCCCAGGTACTGGCTATGGTCAAACCCTATGGAGGTAATGACCGTAAGGACGACGTCACTGACCATGTTCGTGGCGTCCAGCCTCCCGCCCATCCCGGCCTCGATGATGGCCACGTCCGGAGAAGCGTCGGCAATAACAGCAAAGGCAGCCGCCGTAAGCACTTCGAAGTAGGTTGGCCTGGAATCCGGGTCGTCCTGCGCACCCAAGGCCGACTCAACGCTGTCAAGAGCCCGAAGCAGCACATCGGAGCCGACGGGGACACCGGAAAAACGCAATCTTTCCGTTATGTCCACCAGGTGGGGACTTGTGTAAAGGCTCGTGGAATAACCAGCCTCCAGTAATAGGGACTCGATCATGGCCGAGACGGAACCCTTTCCGTTGGTACCTACCAGGTGAACGACGGGGAAAGACCTCTCGGGATGCCCCATTTTAGCCAGTAACGCAGCGATTCGGGATAATCCCGGCCTGATGTAGGGGGAAGACATATTCTGAAGCCGGTTCTCTACCATATCCGACGACACGGAAACCCCATTCATCATGGTCGCCCCGTCATTCATTCAGCTAGATTTCGCATGTTTCTTTCTATTACCTTGATCTTTTCTTCCGTCTCCGAGAGCCTTTGCCTCTCCTGGTCGACGATACGGCCGGGGGCGCGTGAAACGAAGGAGGGGTCGTCGAGCTTGCCCCTGGAGCGGATAAGATCCTTCCGGGCTTTTTCAAGTTCCATGGTGAGCCTGGCCATCTCCGCCCCGGTATCGAGGTTCCGGTCCACGAAAAGGAAAACCTCTCCAAAACCGGCCACGGACATTATCGTCCCCGTCGGCCTGCTCCTTTCGTCTTCGCCGAGGCTGACCTCCCTGACTCGACACAACAGGCTGAGAAGATCGGCGTTGGAACGGATGACCTCCCCCACTTCCGCTGGGGTGCCTTCCGAAAGCAACACCCGTGCCTCCCGTGCTTCCTGGCGGGGGTGAAGCCCCGCTTCGGCTCTCAGGTTTCGGATACATTTCACCAGGTCCTGGAAAATATCCATCGAATCTACGGGTTCGAAAGCAGGCGTTTTAACTGGAGGAAGAAGTTCCGGCCATCCCTTTTCTTCAATCAGCGCACCCCCGCCGAAGTCGAACCGGTCCCAGAGCTCCTCCGTGAGGAAGGGTATGAAGGGATGCAGCATCCTTATCGTACCGTCGAAGACCTTGGCCAGGATGAACCTGGTGCTTGCCTGCCTTTGAAGTCCCTCTTCTCCTCTCAGGGCGGGTTTGGCCATTTCCAGGTACCAGTCGCAGAGTTCGTTCCAGACAAACTGGTAGAGGGCCCTTGCCGCCTCGCCATAGAAATAACCCTCCAGTTCGCCTTTTACCTGGTCGTTGACCTCGTTTAACCTCCGAATAATCCACCGGTCGTGGATCCTTAGGCTCTCGTCATCCCGAAGGGGCTGGACCCCCCTCCCCCCGATGTGGGAGAGGGCCAGTTTGCTAGCGTTCCAGATCTTGTTCATGAAGAGCCTGTTGCTCTCGATCCTTTCGGGGCTCAGGAAGATATCCCTCCCCTGCACGGTGAGGCTTGCCAGGGTCATCCTGAGAGAATCGGCGCCATACTCGTCGATTATCTCCAGGGGATCGATGACATTGCCCTTGGACTTGCTCATCTTCTGGCCCTCCTCGTCTCTGACAAGGGCATGGATGTAGGTTTCGCCGAAGGGCTCCTTCCCCATGAACTTGAGGCCCATCATTATCATCCGGGCAACCCAGAAGAAAAGGATATCGAACCCGGTCACGAGCAGGCTCGTGGGATAAAAGGTTTTCAGGTCGTCGGTGTCGTCGGGCCACCCCAAGGTCGAGAAGGGCCAAAGAGCGCTGCTGAACCAGGTATCGAGAACATCCTCATCCTGGTGGATATTGGGGCTGCCGCAGCACTCGCATCGATCAGGGTCTTCTTCTGAAACGGTGACTTGACCGCAATCGTCACAGTACCAGGCGGGTATCCTGTGGCCCCACCACAACTGCCTCGATATGCACCAGTCCCTGATATTTTCCATCCAGTTGTTATATGTCCCGACCCATTGTCCCGGGATTATCTTGATCCTGCCATCCCGCACGGCTTCTATCCCCGGAGCGGCCAGAGGCGCCATTTTTACGAACCATTGCTCCGAGAGGTGAGGTTCGATGACCGTACCGCACCGGTAGCAGTGCCCGACCGCGTGATCGTGCTCCTCGATCCTCTCGAGGAGACCCTTTTCTTTCAGCAGGGAGACCATTTTCTTCCTGGCCGCGGTCCTTTCCTGGCCCTCGAAGAGTGCCCCCGCTTCCCTGCTCATGCAGCCCTTTTCGTCGATGACCTGGATGGTTTCAAGACCATGTCTCTGGCCGACGAGAAAGTCATTCGGATCATGGGCCGGCGTGATCTTTACAAGGCCCGTGCCGAAACCCGGGTCGACCATTACATCCTCGATGATGGGCACGACCCTGTCGATAACCGGGACGATCACCTTTTTGCCAGCGAGCGCCCTGTGTCTTTCATCGCGAGGATGCACCGCCACCGCCACGTCGCCGAGGATCGTTTCGGGCCGCGTCGTCGCGACGGTAACAAATCCGCTTCCGTCATCAAAGGGGTATCGCACGTAAAACAGGGAACCTCTTTCATCCCCGTGCTCGACCTCGAGGTCCGACAGGGCCGTGAGACACCGGGGACACCAGTTCACGATATAACTCCCCTTGTAGATGAGGCCTTCCCTGTAAAGTCTCACGAAGACGGCCCGGACGGCCCTCGATAACCCCTCGTCCATCGTGAAGCGTTCCCGGTCCCAATCGCAGGAGGCTCCAAGCCGCTTCAACTGGTTTATGATCCTGTCGCCGTATTCCCTCTTCCAATCCCAGACCTTTTCAACGAACTTTTCTCGACCGAGATCATGCCTCGATACGCCCTGGGAAGCCAGGGATTTCTCGACCACGTTCTGGGTTGCTATGCCGGCATGGTCCGTCCCGGGAAGCCACAGCACGTTGAAACCCGCCATCCTCATGAAACGGCATGAGATATCCTGGAGGGTATTGTTGAGGGCATGCCCCATGTGGAGGGAACCCGTCACGTTCGGGGGCGGTATGACCACGCTGAAATGGGGCTTTTCGCTATTGGCTATACCTTTGAACAGTCCCTTTTCGTTCCAGACCCGGTACCATTTGCCCTCAATGGGCGCGGGGTCATAGGATTTGCCGAGCCTTTCCTTGGTCGATGCCATGATGATGCCTCCTTGGCCGTACGGGCGTCATTTTAAAAAAGCGGATCCTTCTCTGCCGCGGCGTTGCCCTTGCGGCCTGGACGCTTCGATGTCTTCCAGGTAGGACTCCAGGAAAAGGACGAACTTCTCGGCGCCCCAATCCTTTTCCATGGAAACCAGGAAGGGTTCGACCACTGATGATGTCGGGGGAGCCGAATATTGCTTCAGGAGTGAAGCCCATCTCCCCCTGGATATTTTGTCGATCTTGGTGAAGACCACCTGGACGGGTATCCCGTGACCCGTCGCCCACTCCTGGAATATCCTGTCATTTTCGAGCAAACCATGCCTGAAATCAACAAGGTGAACGAGGAGAACGAGGTTATCCCTGTGGATCATGAACTCTTCGATGAGTTTTGCCCAGGCCGCCCGCTCCGAGCGGCTCCTGCTGGCAAAGCCGAACCCGGGCAGGTCTACCAGGGTAAAACCCTTCCCGGCGTTTACCTTGAAGAAATTCGCGCTGCGGGTCTTTCCCGGTGTCGAACTGACCCGGGCCAGGGGTTTCTGTATCAACCCGTTGATGAAGGTGGATTTCCCCACGTTGGACCTGCCCGCTAAAGCGACCTCCAGGCCCCGGGAGGGTGGAAACTGGCGCACATTGAAGCAGGTCGCCGTCAGGGAAGCCTCCCACTTTTTTCTATTAATGCTTGTCATCGTCCTTCTCTCTGGTCATGGAACGGCGAAAAACCTCTTCCAGGTCGTTGACAAAGACCAATTCCAGCCCTCGCAGGACCCAGCGGGGCATCTCCCCCGCCTCCAGGCGGTTGCCTTCAGGCAGTAAAACGGTCTTGAAGCCGTACCTTTTGGCCGCCAGCACCTTCTCCCTTATCCCGCCCACGGGCAGGACATCGCCCCTCAACGTAACCTCCCCGGTCATCGCGATATCGTTCCGGACCGGCTTCCCGGAGAGGGCGGAGTAGATCGACACGGCCAGCGTGATCCCGGCGGAGGGTCCATCCTTTGGTATGGCCCCCTCGGGAACATGGACGTGGATATCGGTCTTGTCCCAATTTATCGAAGATATGCCCAATTCCTCGCCGTGGGCCTTGAGGTAACCAAGGGCCGTCTGCCCGGATTCCTGCATTATCTCCCCCAGGTTCCCGGTGAGGACAATGTCTCCCTTCCCCGGGATCCGGACGCTTTCAATGACGAGGATGTCTCCGCCTGTCTCGGTCCATGCCAGGCCCACCGAGGCACCGATCTGATCCGACACGGGAAGGTGCACTCCACCGGTATGGCGAGGGACGCCGAGCAGGGGCAGCAGATCCGAGGGCGCCACGGTGAAGGTTTTCTTTTTGGCGCGGCCGCTCATTTCTTCCGATTCCACGATCCTGCGCGTGATCTTCCTGGCCACCTTGGAGATCTGTCGCTCCAATTCCCTGACCCCGGCCTCCCTCGTATATTCAGATACGATTCTCTTGATCGAGGCCGGAGTGAACCTTATCTGCCCCTCCTTGAGGCCGTGCTCGTAGAGGACCTTGGGAATGAGGTGTTTTTTTGCGATCTGTAGTTTCTCCTCGGTCACGTAACCCGGGAGTCGAATGACCTCCATACGGTCCAGTAACGCCCTGGGGACAGTATGGGTCGTATTGGCCGTCGTAATGAAAAGGACATTCCCCAGATCGAAGGGGACTTCGAGAAAATGGTCGGTGAAGTTGTCGTTCTGCTCCGGGTCGAGCACCTCCAGCAGCGCCGCCGCAGGGTCGCCGCGAAAATCCTGGCCGATTTTGTCGATCTCGTCCAGGAGCATCACGGGATTGCACGTCCCGGCCTGCCGGAGTTTCTGGATTATCCTTCCTGGCAGGGCACCGATATAGGTCCTCCTGTGGCCGCGGATCTCCGCCTCGTCCCTTATCCCACCCAGGGACATGTTCACGAACTTTCTTCCCGTCGCCCTGGCTATGGAACGCCCCAAGGATGTCTTCCCTACGCCCGGCGGGCCGGCGAAGCAGAGGACCTGCCCTTTCAGCCTGCCCTTGGCGTGCTTCCTCACGGCAAGGTACTCCAGGATCCTCTCCTTTGCCTCTTCAAGGGCGTAATGGTCCTCGTTAAGGACATTTTCGGCGAGGGTAATGTCCATCCTCTCCCGGGTCCTCTTCCCCCAGGGAAGGTTCGTGATCCAGTCTAGGTAGGTCCTCACCACCGTGGCCTCGGCAGACATGGAGGGCATCTTGGTCAGGCGGTCCAGTTCATGAAGAGCCTTTTTCCTGACCTCATCGGACATCTTCGATCGGTGGATCTCTTCCCGGAGATTGTCAATCTCCGAGAACTCATCCCCCTGGCCCAGTTCATCCTGGATGACCTTCAGTTGTTCCCTGAGGTAATATTCTTTCTGCCCTTTTTCAAGTTCCTGCCTGACCCTGTCGTGGATAGAACGTTCCATCTCGAGGAGTTCGGTCTCCCTCAGGAGGATTCTGATCATGATCTCGAGGCGCTTCGGCACATCCCATGTCTCCAGGAGTTGCTGCCTTTCCTGTATGCGGACCGTGAGGTGGGATGCCACCAGGTCCGAAACCTGGCCTGGATCCTCCACGGCTGTCACCGACATCAGCACCTCGAGAGGGATCTTGGGGTGGAGGGTCACGTACTTGTCAAACTGCGCCAGGAGGGTTCTTTTCAAGGCTTCTACTTCGGGTCCCCTTTTCAACTGGGGAATCTCGAGGACCTCGGCTTTCGCAAAAAAGGTATCCCGTTCCAACTCCACCTCAAGGATAGAGGCCCTCGAAACTCCCTCGACCAGCACCTTCGTCGTCCCGTCGGGAAGCCTCAGCATCTGCAGGACTGTCGTGATGGTGCCGACTTCGAAAAGATCCTCCGGTTCAGGGTCCTCCACATTCATATCCTTCTGGGCTACCACGAGGACGGTCTTTTCGTGGAGCATGGCCTCTTCGAGGGCCTTGAGTGATCGGGGTCTGCCCACGAAGAGCGGCACGATCACGCCCGGGAAAAGAACAAGATCCCTTACGGGAAGCAGCGGCACCTTTCTTTCGGGATCTCCTCCAGAGTAGGACAATTAGGCAACCTCCCCGTCCTTGGCGAAATCGAAGATCGGAAGACCCTTTCCATCGATCATTTCCTGGGTGACCACTACCCTGGAGAGACCGTCCGTTCGTGAAGGGAGATCATACATCAGGTCAAGCATGGTCGACTCCATGATGGTCCTCAGGGCCCTGGCGCCGGTATTGCGCTCACAGGCTTTTCTCGCAATGGCCCTGAGGGCCTCGGTGGTGAATTCCAGTTCTACCTTCTCTATCCTGAAGGCCTTCTGGTATTGCTTGACCAGAGCGTTCTTCGGCTCCGTCAGGATCCTGATCATCGCGTCCTCGTCCAGTCCCTCCAGGGCCGCGGCAACGGGTATCCTTCCCACGAATTCGGGGATGAACCCGAAGGTCATCAGGTCATCGGGCTGGACCTCCTTCAATATCCTGTAACGGTCCTTCTTGTCGCTCCGGGCGACCTGGCCGCCGAAGCCAATTATCTTCCTGTTGATCCTCCTGGAAATGATGGTCTCCAGCCCCTCGAAGGCCCCCCCGCATATGAAGAGGATGTTCCCTGTGTTCATCTGGATGAACTCCTGGTGAGGGTGCTTTCTGCCGCCCTTGGGAGGAACGTTGGCCTCGGTGCCCTCGAGTATTCTCAACAGGGCCTGCTGCACGCCTTCCCCCGAGACGTCCCTCGTTATGGAGACCGATTCGGATTTTCTGCCGATCTTGTCGATCTCGTCGACATAGATGATCCCCTTCTCCGCGGCGGGCACATCGTAATCAGCGGCCTGGAGAAGCCTCACGAGTATATTCTCCACGTCCTCTCCGACATAGCCGGCCTCGGTAAGGGTCGTCGCGTCGGCCATTGCGAAGGGAACTCGTATCGTCCTCGCCAAGGTCTCGGCGATAAGGGTTTTGCCCGACCCGGTGGGCCCGATCAAGAGGACATTGCTCTTTTGCAGTTCCACACCGTCGTCCTCAACAGCGCAGGCTATCCGTTTATAGTGATTGTAAACCGCCACCGAAACCACTTTCTTTGCCTGCTCCTGGCCGATGATGTACTGGTCCAGGGCCGCCTTTATCTCCTTCGGTTTGGGCAGGTTCTCGAGTCCCTTATCCGCGGCGGTCTTAACAGAGGGCCCGTCCTCCTCCTTTATTATCAGGTTGCAGAGGTGGACGCATTCATTGCAGATATAGACCCCAGGGCCCGCTATCAGTTTCTGGACCTCTTCCTGCCTTTTCCCGCAGAAGGAGCACTTGGCTTCCCTTCTCGCGCCTTTGACACCATTTCTACCGCTCTGGGACACCTGTATCCCTCCTTGCTCATCGCCACTAGCACTTTCTTTCCCTATCTTTCGTCAACTATGTTACTGCAAAAGGGACGGTTTGGAACATAAAAGGGAGCGCCTCGGGAGGGCTCCCTTCCATTTCGGACTTCTTTTATATTAATTGGAGCCGCTCACCTTTCGGCGATGACTTTATCAATTATACCGTAATTAAGGGCTTCTTCGGCAGACATGTAAAAATCACGGTCCGTATCGGCCTCGATCTCCTTCTCCGTCCTGCCGGTATGCTTTACAAGTATCTCGTGGATCCTTTCCTTGAGCCTCATGATCTCCCTGGCGTGGATCTGTATATCTATCGCCTGGCCCTGGGCTCCACCCAGGGGTTGATGAAGCATTATTCTCGAACTCGGGAGTGCGATCCTCTTACCCGTGTCGCCGCCGGCAAGCAGCACGGCCGCCATACTTGCCGCCTGTCCCACGCATATGGTCGAGACGGGGCACTTGATGTACTGCATCGTATCGTAGATTGCCAGGCCTGAAGTGATGATCCCTCCGGGGCTGTTGATATAAACATTGACGTCCTTGTCGGGGTTATCGCTCTCCAGGAACAGGAGTTGGGCGACCACCAGGTTTGAAAGGTGATCGTCGATGGTTTCCCCGATGAATACAATTCTGTCCTTCAGGAGGCGGCTGTAAATATCATAGGCTCGCTCGCCCCTGCCGGTCTGTTCTATGACCATCGGAATCAACATCAGGATCCCTCCTTTTCGGATTTCAGCTCTTCCGTCCTGTCGAGAGGACTCTCTCCAGTCTCTTCCCTGACGATCACTTTTTCCATCAGTCTTTTGGCCGTTTTCCTCATCCTGACCCGGTGGACCAGGTCACCGAGATCATCGGAGCGCTTCGAAAAGAACTCCTTGATTTCGTCCCTGTCGACATTGAAAGAACGGGCCATTTCGTCGAACTCGGTGTCGAGATCATCCTTTTCCACGTGGATCATCTCCCTTTCGGCCAGGGCATCCATGACCAGGGACCGCCGGACGATCTCCCCGGCTCCCTCGACGGCTTCCGCCTCGAACTTGTCCCTTTGAAGACCCTCTTCGGCGATATATTCCTCGAAGGTCTTACCCGTTCTTTTCTTTACGTTTTCGTACAGGTCCTGGAGGATTCTGGCTTTTTGCCTCTCCACCAGGCTGTCGGGTACATCCACGTGAGACTTCTCGGCCAGCAGGTCGAGGGCATCCCTTTCAGCCTTTTGCAGGCTTTCCGCCAGGATATTTTCCTGTAGCTTCTCTCGAATTTTCGCGCGAAAACCCTCATCATCGAGGTCCGATTGGCCGACGACTTTTTCATAGAAGGCCCCGTTCAACTCGGGCAATTTCTTTTGGGCCACCGATAGGACATCTATTTCGTAATGCAATATCCTTTCATCGGAACCATCCCTGGGGGGTATCTTGACGTCGACCTCTACCTTGTCGCCGGGGGTCTTCTCCAAAAGCGCCGAAAAAAGCTCTTCGGGGAGGGCCTCCCGACTTAACTCCACCATTGATTTCTGACTGTCGCTTTTCTCGGAAGCCTCCCCGGGTGAATCCTCAAAAAGAGCCATGTCGTACACGACCTCGAGGAGGTCGCCCTCCCTGGAGGGCCTGTCGGTGACGGGTTCCCTTTCCGCTGCGCTGTCGCGCAAGGTTGATATGGCCTCGTCGACCATGCCCGGCGTGACCGCGACGTTCTTCCGGATCACCTCCAGGCTGTCGAGTTCAGGCAGTATAACCTCGGGCATGGTCTCGAAAACAAAAGTCATCACCAGAGGCTCACCGGCCTTGACGTCGTCGACATCGACCGAGGGTTCCGAAATAAGATCCAGTTCGTACTCCTTCACGATGTTTTCGATCACGTCGGGGATCATTTTCTCGAGCGTTTCCGCCATTATCGCCTTGGTCCCCAGGTACATCTGGAGAACCTTCCGCGGAACGTGTCCTTTCCTGAATCCCTTGATGTTCGCCTTGGCCCTCATCTCCTCCAGGGCTTCTTCCATCTTGGCTTGGAAGGGTTTCTCCTCGATTTCCACCTTGATACTGTTTATATTCTTCTCTTGCGAAACGATCTCTTAGCGCAACGATTTACACCCCTTCCCCTGGCCGGCGCCACCGGTGAACGATGTTTTACAAAACAGGAACCCCTTGGCGCTCCAAGGGGTTCCCTGAGGGAAATGCGATGAACAGCCGC
>JAAYIZ010000029.1 GCA_012523215.1 Thermovirga sp. | reverse complement strand
TTCGAATCGAGCCGACCGGGAAGAAAGGGCTACGCCCTGCCCGAACTGGACGTCCCGGCCGTCGACTGCGGGGCCGTCCTGGGAAAATCCTGCCGGGAGAAAGCCCCCAGGCTGCCCGAGATGGCGGAGGTGGACGTCGTCCGCCACTTTACAAGGCTGTCGAAACTGAACTACTCCGTCGACGAGGGGTTCTATCCCCTCGGGTCATGCACCATGAAGTACAACCCCAAGGTGAACGAGGTCGCAGCGAGGATGCCGGGCTTCGCCCGGGTCCACCCCCTCCAGCCGGAAGAGACGGCCCAGGGGGCGTTGAAGCTCCTGTTCGACCTGAGCGGCATGCTGGCCGAGATCACCGGCATGGACGCCGTCACGCTCCAGCCCGCGGCGGGCGCCCATGGGGAACAGACGGGGCTGATGCTGATCAAGGCGTGGCACGAAAGCCGCGGCGAAGGCAAGAGGACCAAGGTCATCGTGCCCGATTCGGCCCACGGCACCAACCCGGCGTCCGCCACCGTCACGGGGTTCGAAACCGTGGAGGTGGCCTCCGACGAGGAGGGCATGGTGGACCTGGATTCCCTGAAACTCCTCCTGGACGACACCGTGGCGGCCCTCATGCTGACGAACCCCAACACGCTGGGCATCTTCGAAAAACACATTCTGGAACTCACCGAGGCCGTCCACCGGGCCGGGGGGCTGGTCTACTACGACGGGGCGAACCTGAACGCCATCATGGGCAAGGCGCGCCCCGGCGACATGGGTTTTGACGTCCTGCACCTGAACCTCCACAAAACCTTCGGCACCCCCCACGGGGGAGGCGGTCCGGGGTCGGGGCCGGTGGGAGTCAAGGCCGAACTGGAGCCCTTCCTGCCCGCGCCCGTCGTCGCCTTTAAGGGCGGACGCTATACCCTCATCGGGAAGGACGAAAGGCCGAAATCCATCGGCAGGGTCAGGAGCTTCTACGGAAACTTCGGCGTCCTCGTGAAGGCTTACGCCTACATCCGTGCCCTCGGGCCGGAAGGCCTGAAGGACGCCTCCGAGATGTCGGTGCTCAATGCCAACTACCTGGCCAAAAAGCTGGGCGGCCTCTACCTCCTGGCCCACAAGGGCCACTGCATGCACGAGTTCGTCCTGAACGGCGGCCCGCTGAAGCGCGAAACGGGCGTGAGCAGCCTGGACGTGGCCAAGGCCATCATCGAGGCCGGGTTCCATCCGCCCACGATCTACTTCCCCCTCATCGTACCCGAGGCCCTCATGGTGGAGCCCACGGAGACGGAATCGGTGGAGACCCTCGACCGGTTCGCCCAGGCCATGGAGGACATCGTGGCCAAGGCGCGATCCGAGGGGCCGGAGGCCTTCCACGGCCTGCCGACGACGACGCCCATCTCCAGGCCCGACGAGACCATGGCGGCCCGCAACCCGATCCTGCGCTGGCAGTTCGAGGAATAACCGATCTTTGTCCGGCGGGGCGCCTTTTTCAACAGGAGGCGCCCCTTGCTTATCGCCGACACTTGTACTTGTAAAGGAGAGAAGGCCATGTACGATCTCGTTATCCTCGGCGGGGGGCCGGGCGGCCTGCGGGCCGCCGACCTGGCGGCGGCCGCCGGAATGAAGACCGTCCTCGTGGAGAAGGATCGCCTGGGAGGGGTCTGCCTCAACAGGGGATGCATCCCCACCAAGGCCCTCTACGCCCACATCATAGGAGGGAGAGGCCCCAGGGAGGGGCTCTGGACCAGGGTGGAATCCGTCGTGGACAAACTCCGCCAGGGCTCGGCCACGTCGCTCCGCATGGCGGGTGCCAGGGCGGTCCGGGGGACCGGCTGTGTAACCCACTGGGAGGGAGAGAAAAGGGCCCGTGTGACAAAAGAGGACGGGAGCGTCGATGAGATCAGCGGAACCAGGCTCCTGCTGGCCACGGGCGCCCGCTCGGTGCGCCCCCCCTTCCAGGGCGACGACTTGCCGGGAGTGGTCACCGGTGACCGGGCCATCACGGAACCCTCCCTCTGGGATCCAGAGCGCAACTCGCCGGTGCATACCGTGGCCGTCCTCGGTGCGGGGGTCATAGCCATCGAGATGGCCGCGTT